>CAYNOE010000268.1:0-2638 GCA_964398745.1 uncultured Lachnobacterium sp. | reverse complement strand
CGGTTTTCACATTATCCACCAGGTATTTCTTTGCAAAATCATTTACTCTATGCTTTGGAACCGTACAATGCCAGACCGATTCAGCCATAGAAGAAATCAGATTTTCTGTAGTTCCCGTATAAAAAAACTGCCCGTTTTTCATCAGTATGATCTGGTTTGCAATGAATTCCACATCTGATACAATATGTGTGGAAAGCAGTACTAGACGGTTTTCTGATAATTCACTGATCAGATTCCGAAAACGGATTCTTTCATTAGGATCAAGACCTGCCGTTGGCTCATCCAATACCAGTATTTTGGGATTATTCAGCATTGCCTGGGCAATTCCTGCGCGCCGTACCATCCCGCCGGATAAGGTTTTCATTTTCCGTTTCTCATATTTTGCTAAACCAACCTGGCCTAATAACTGCTTCGTTCTTTTTCTCGCCGCTGCCTGCCGGATTCCTTTGATAGAAGCAATATACATCATGTAATCATAAATGGACAAATCCGGATAAAATCCAAAATTCTGCGGCAGATATCCTAATACATTACGGTAATCTTCCCCCAGTTTAAAAATATTTTTCCCATCCCACAAAATCTCTCCCGTTGTTGGCCGCAACAACGTACACAGCATCCTCATCAATGTGGTTTTTCCAGCGCCATTCACGCCCAAAAGCCCATACACTCCCTTTTCCATTAAAAAAGAAACATGATTTACGGCATGTACACCAGAGAATTCTTTTGATACATTATTAAGTTCTAATTCCATCAATAACTTCCTCCCAACCATTTTCGCAGTTTCTCTGCGATTTTTTTAGGCAAAAAACAAGATATCCAAAAGACAGAAGCAAAAGACCGAGCCAGACTGGTTCCACAATCCTCTGATAGATTTCATCATACATAACAATTGCTGTCCATATCCCCATCCATACGCCACTTATAAGCAGTGCCACATATTCCATCTCTCCTCTCCGGCTGTATAACAGCCTGAAACAGATACATCCCGAAACATTAAATGGAATCAAAAAATCTGTGATCATCCTATAAGCTGAAATCCGTATCGTATAAAAAGAAACTACAAAAAATACCGTCACCATTATCATATCAGCAACTGCAAACAGGAAAATTCTCGCTGCACATATCTGCCGCAGGGAATAAAATGCCGCTCCTTCAATTTCCACCGCTGAATATCTTCGATTTTTCCAGATTTCCGGTATAATCAGGATAGTAAACACGGTTGCAAGAATTCCCATCATCCGCCCCATATCGCCTGCACTATCAGAATCTTTTAACAGAAACCAGAGCAAAAGCAGTACTAATGCCTGCAGCCCCCACCATCTCTTCTGAATAAACCTGGCCTGCTCATATAAAAATTCAAGATAGGACAGCCTGCTGTTCTCTTCCTGTATCATCAGCCCCCCGCAGTGGTCAATGACTTTCTGGATGGCAGCATCCCTGACATACTCTTTCTGTATCAGTTTTCTATAATCTTTGATTCTTTTTCGGTATCCTTTCATTCCCTCACCTCCAGATATTCCGATAATAGTTTCTTTGCTCTGCTGATACGGTACTTAACAAGGGATAACTTAATATTCTGCAATTCTGCAATGTCCTTCTGTTTTAATCCCTGAAAGAAAAATAAAATGGTAATTTCCCTCAGTTCCTCCGGCAAATGATCTATTGCCTGCTCGATATCCATCCTGATCTCCGCATCCCTCATATCATTTCCCGGCATTTCAGGAATTTTTTCCATTGGTATTTCTTTTTTCTTTTTGTAATAGTTCTTAATAATATTTCCGGCAATACGGTATAAATAATTCCTGGTTTTCCCATAATCTGTATACGTCTGAAGGGACTCAAAAAAACGGGTAAATGTTTCCTGCGTCATATCTTCAGCTAGATCACGGTCATGGATATGCAAAAAGCAGTATTGATAGATCGAGAGATAATGCTTCTTTATAAATTGTTCTCCAGCCTGTCCACTTCCATTTTTTGCCTTCCTTATCAGCAAAAAATCCATGTCCATTTATCCCCTCCTTTCCAGCTCTATATAATATAACAACTGACCATTATAAAAAGTCAGCCTTAATTCCTATTTTTTTTCTGAATATTAATGAATCATTAATAGCCGTTCTGCTCCGGCATTACGGTGTCAGCTGGTCAATTCTCATTGCTTTTTCCTCCAGTATTTCATAATTATTATAAAGCAGCCTGCATCTGAAATATATAACAATTCAGCCGTCGGAAAAGTCAGTATATTTTTCACTGCAACAAAAAAATGGTTTTCGGCAGCTTATCGAAACCACCAGAAACCATTTAATATACAATAAATTGTGAACAAAAGTATCCATCAAAGTATGCACTGGCACCTGGGCATGCTGAAACTGATAGAAATACGCGGGACGAAAATGTCATTGGGAAGGAAACGGTTTAATATAAGTTTTGCCCCGAATCGTTGCTATGAGCGGCTCCTGAGCCGTGAATAGTAACGAAATTAATTCGTTTGTCCTGGAAGAGAGTGAGAAAGGCTTTACACCTTTTATATAGTTTGCTATGATTAAGGGGAACAATTAATAAGGCCTAAAGAAAGCAGGGTGATGATAACTACTTCCGGCGTCAATATTACCGAACTGGACATCATAAAAGAATAAGTAAG
>CAYNOE010000267.1:0-4210 GCA_964398745.1 uncultured Lachnobacterium sp. | reverse complement strand
GCTGGCAGAGTGCGGTTTTACTGCCATCCTCCAGGCTGTTCTCAAAAATAATTTCCCCAGTACGTTCTTCCCCGCGCAGCAGGTTCTTTTCCTCCAGACGCCGGCGCATTTCGCGCGCCGTACCCTCTCCTCCGTCAAAAATACGTACCTTTTCACCAAGCACACGCTGAATCTGCGGCCGTACAAACGGATAATGGGTACAGCCCAGCACAGCGGCGTCCACCCTGTTTTGGGTATATGAATAAAGAAGGTCCAGTAAATAGCCATGCAAATCCTCCCCGTCCAGATTGCCCCGTTCGATAAAATCCATCAGTCCCGGACATGGCATGGGAATAATTTCGGCCCTGTCCCTGTAACGTTCCATCAGGCAGTGGAATTTTTTTTCATGAATGGTCATCGGCGTCGCAAGCACCAGAACCCGCGGATGTTCCATAAAAAGCGCCGCAGGCTTCACTGCGGGTTCTATGCCGACCAGCGGGATATTGGGACAGGTTTCCCGCAGGTAACCCACTGCCGCACTGGTTGCTGTATTGCACGCCACTACCAGCCCCTTTGCCCCCTGTTCAAACAGCCTTTTTGCACACTGCACAGTCAGCCGCCGTACTTCTTCTTTGTCTTTCGTGCCATAAGGCGCGTTTTTGGAATCCCCGAAATAAATATAATCTTCGTCCGGCATAATCTTTACCAGCTCGCGCAGCACGCTGATTCCGCCCACTCCGGAATCAAATACTGCAATTGGATTCTTTTTTTCCAGCTTATATTCCATAATACCGCTATTCCTTTCAGTATTTTTTATTGAAATCTTTTTTAACTATGGTATAATTAAATAAAGAGTACTTATTAATAACCACAATAAATATCCGCACCGAAGGAGCTGCCTATGTCGTTTGAAGAAGGACTTTTTGGAAAAATCAAACAATGTGAATACTGCAAGCGCCCGCTTCCATCCAACTATGAGGGTTCACTGTGTCCGCGCTGCGCGGAGGCTCAGTTATTCCGTGATGTCAAGGAGTATATCCGTGCAAACGATGTCAATGAATATGAGGTTTCCGAACATTTCCAGATTCCCCTCAAGCAGGTCAAAGGCTGGATCCGGGAAGGGCGGATTGAATACAAGACCGACCCGGAAAACGAAAAGCACGTAAAAATGCACTGCCAGAAGTGCGGCGTGCCGATTGACTTTGGTGTTCTCTGCCAGAAATGCCTGAAGCAGGAAAATGCCGGCAAAGGCTATTCCTTTGAGGATCTTGCAATAGAAACACGGATGCACTACCTTGATAAGGATGGGAAATAATCCCACCCTTATTCAGGTTTATGGGTCTTTTTATTTTGCTTCGTCTTTTTTTCGCACAAGCTTCTGCCTGTACTTAATCTCCACGGCATCCAGATATTTGTCGTCCGGCTCAAATTTCACAAGTATAGTGTCCCCGCCACGCTGTATGACCATATCATAATAATCAGACGTAAGATGTGAGGTATAATCCTTCACCTTCACCGTGTTATCCTCCTCAAAACGGCGTACCACGTCATTACCTGCCGGTGCAATCCAGAGCACCTCATCCATCGTATAGCTGCCAAGGGCTTTTCTCCGGCTCTTGTTCATCACCTTTGCAAAGCGGGCATCCCCGTCAAAATACGAATACTCGAATTCTTTGTTTGACTGGAACGTCAGCCAGTACCACAGACCGCCAAAAACCAGCACAAGGGGTACAAAAACCATGTTCACGCAGCTCATCAGGATTGAAAGCAGGGTAAGGACAAGCGATAACACTGCCAGAAATACGGTCGCAAAGGATCTGCGCACCGGCACCAGTACATAAATTTCCATATTTTTTCTCCTTCCAGTATCATACATAACATCTATTATAACCCATCTCTTTTCATTTTTCCATAAAATATTTCCCATGAAAAAGTTATATTTATAATACATTCTGGATTTTTTGCCGGACACGAGATACAATTGAGATAAACAGATTGACAATTTTTTTCGGGAGGATTTTATGAACTATCATTTTGGTAAAGAAGCATTATCTGATTTTAACAAAAACATCCGGCGCGAATGGGCAATGGCAAACGGCATAGGCGGATATGCCGGAGGCTCCGTGACCGGGGCATGCAACCGCACACACCAGGGCTATCTGATTGCAAGCCTGCATCCGCCAGTGGAGCGTTTTCTTGTTTTTTCAAAAACGAATGAATCCTTTATCCAGGACGGACAGACGTTTTCGCTGGAAACCTCGGCGCATACCGGCAGTGTCTGCACCGAAGGCCTCAAATACCTGCACAGCTTTGATTATGACGGCACGGTATCATTTTTCTATAACACCGGAAACCTGTCCGTATTAAAACAGCTTGCACTCGTACAGGGGGAAAATACGGCCGTTCTCTCCTACCGGATCCGGAATACGGGGAAAGATGCACTTTTTTGCATCACACCGTTAATGAATTACCGGGAGCACGGGGAACTTTCCAGCAAAGATTCGTTAAAATTCCAGTCCAGGACAAATGAATTCCACGGATTTACGCTGGTTCCGGAAGCTGCGCCGCATGTCCGCATTGTGCTTTCCACAAACGGCGGCACAGTAAAGGCACGCAGCGCCTGCTTTGACGAAAACATGCAGTACCAGACCGAAATAGACAACGAAGCATTTGGTTCTGACTGCCACTACACGCCTTACGACCTGGAATTTACGGTTCCGGCGGCATCCATGCTTGTTGTTTCCGTGATCTGCAGCGTATTAACGGAAGACAAGGAATCTGCCCATGCCGCTTCAGATGCGGATGCGCTGGTTACACAGAAAAGACAGTACCTTGCATCCTGCATCAGGACAGCAGGCTTTAAAAATGATGCATTTGCCGATGCGCTGGTTCTGGCAGCCGACCAGTTCCTCGCATACAGACAGTCCACAGGACTTAAGACAGTGCTTGCCGGACTTCCGTGGTTTACGGACTGGGGACGTGACACCATGATTGCGTTTTCCGGTCTCACACTTGCAACAAAGCGTTTTGCCGATGCACGGGAAATCCTTGTGACCTTTGCAAAATACATACAAAACGGCCTGGTTCCGAATATGTTCCCGGATGACGGAAAAGAACCTCTTTATAATACGGCGGACGCTTCTTTATGGTATTTTTATGCCGTTCACCAGTACCTGCGCTATACGGGCAAACCTTCAGATTATGATTTTATCGAAAAGGAAATCTATCCGGCACTGTGCCAGATAACAGAAGCATACAAAAAGGGTACGGATTTTTCCATTTATATGGATGCGGACGCCCTGATACATGCCGGAAGCGGTCTGGACCAGGTAACATGGATGGACGTACGCGTCGGGGACTGGGTTGCAACACCGCGCCACGGCAGACCCGTGGAAATTAACGCGCTCTGGTACAATGCACTGTGTGTGATGGCGGATTTGTCCGCCCGGTTCGGGAAAAATTCAGCCGCTTATGAAACGCTTGCAGAAAAGACAAAGAAATCTTTCTGTGAAAAGTTCTGGAATCCGGACAGGCAGTGCCTTTATGACGTACTGGAGGATGACGGGACGAAGGATGACAGCATACGGCCAAACCAGATTTATGCGGTTTCGCTGCCTTATACAATGCTGCCGCCGGAACAGGAGGCCGCAGTTGTTGCAACTGTCCAAAACGAGCTGCTTGCAGGTCCGGGAATCCGCTCCCTCTCCCGCGGCCACAAAGACTATCATCCAGTATATCTCGGTTCCCTTGACAAGAGGGATCATGCATATCATCAGGGAACCGCGTGGGGCTATCTTCTCGGCGGTTTTATCTCCGCCTGGGTAAAAGTCCATGGCAGGACAAAAAACGCACGGAAAGAGGCTCTTGAATTCCTTACTCCGGTACGCGAACATATGCAGGAAGGCTGTATCGGTTCCATCTCCGAAATTTTTGACGGGGACAGTCCGCATACCTGCCGGGGCTGCTATGCACAGGCATGGAGTGTCGGGGAGATTCTGCGCTGTTATGCGGAAGATATTCTGGAAGATATTTGAAAAAAGGGTTGACAGATTTCTTTCTTTCGCTTATGATAGATATGTTCCGTATAAATATGGAACGTATCTGTAATAAGTAACGTTCCTTACGGGGTAAGGAGTATATCGCATGAGAGTTCCGCTCCGCGGAAGCGATGTACGCAGGTAACGCCCTTGAAGAACAGGGCAAGGAGCACATCGCATTCAAGTTCCGCTCC
>CAYNOE010000266.1:0-4237 GCA_964398745.1 uncultured Lachnobacterium sp. | reverse complement strand
AATGGCGTTTCGTATTATGCTTCTCTGCGCGGAATACCGGGGCAGTCTCAAATACGCGTTCAAAAACGCCTACCATCATCTGTTTGTAAAACTGCGGGCTCTGCGCCAGCACGGCGTGTTTGTGAAAATATTCAAAACGGAACACATTGGCCCCGCCTTCGGCAGACCTCGCTCCTGTTTTCGGCGTGTGGATTTCAGTAAAATCCTGTGCGTGGAGATATTCCCGAAAGGCTCTGACAATCCCCTCCTGGATTCGGAACTTTGCTCTTTCCTTTATATGACGAAGCGATAACGGACGTAAGTCCAGCCGTGTCTCCAGCGAAGCACTCGTTTTCCATTTATTAACCGGTATCGGCATTGCCACATCCGGCCGCGACAGCAGTTTCACGTCACGAAGCCGTATCTCAAAGCCATGCGGCGCTCTTTCCTCTGCCGCTACTATGCCGCCCACCTCCACGGAAGCTTCTTCGCAAAGCTCTGAAAAATCCGCTCCCGTCTTTTCTTTTTCAAACACAGTCTGAATCAGGCCTCCGCGCTTGCGCAATATGACAAACGCGATATCCCCCATATCCCGGATTTTATGAATAACACCGTTGACGCGTATGCTCTTCCCCTCGTATTTCCCCGCCAGAATGTCTGAAATTTCCAACGTATCTTTTTTTGTTTTACCTGTAATATAATCCATCTGCATTCCCTCCTTTTTCTATTTCGTCAAAAAAGCACCCTTCTGCGCCAATCTGCGCTCCAGATGCTTTCCTTTTTATTCCTGCATAAAAAAATCCCAGAAAAGCATCTCTGCTTATCCGGGACGGGAAAATTCCATATTAAATATACCCGCGGTGCCACCCACGTTGGGATACCCCGTTGTATCCCCTCTCATTATAACTGCTAACGGTGTTTACCGGACAAACCTACGGCGTTTTCCGCCTTCGACTTGTCAGCTCAGGAATGTTCTCCTGCCTGTATGTTGCCAAAAAACCGCTTTCAGTCAAGGCGGCTCATCCCTGTCTATCCTGCATCATTTACAAGCACTCGTTTCCTTCATTGCTTTGCCATGCATTATAGCACAGGGAAAAAGAAACTGTCAAGAAGAAAAGTTCTTAAGTCCTATGCCAGAGCAGACATATGGCTTTGGTTCCGTCTCCTAATGGTATAAAAAAGCACCAACCTTGATTTTAAGTTTAAGGCTGATGCTTGTAATTATTTTTTTACACTACCCTTGATTTAAACTTATCTACCAACTTAATGCATCTTTTGCATCATCCACACCTGAATCCAACGAGTCTCTCTTAGTTTCAAGTCTGGCATATGAACCTGTCGGATTATTTACATACTTGTAATATTTTTTAACTGCATTATAATATTTAATATACTTTCTTTTCTGTGACCCTGAAAGTTTTTTTATGCATTTCTTGGATTTTGACAAATTCTCCTTTATTTTCTTAAATGTACCTTTATCCTTATAGTATGTATGTACAATTCCCAAATTATAAGATAATACCTGGATACATGCTGCCTGTCCTGCCCAATCAGTTTCACCATATTTTTTTTTGATAATTTTCTTGATTTTGGATTTTGAAATACCTACAGTTTCTGCATAAAATTCCAATATAGCTGTTGCCGAATAATCTTCATATACTTGAAAATACCAAGATGCGTCTATAGTATCCATGATTCTTTTACAATCCCTTGCAGCACTGTTAAGATATTTTTTTGCTTTTGCTTGATTTGATGCTGCCTCTGCCTCACCAACAAACAAGGTTGTGCCAGCAACTGTACATAAAAGCACTAATGCCATAATTCTTTTTACCAGTTTCTTCATAAATCTAACCTCCTCATGTTGTAGGGTAATGTTGCTCTCAAATTTATTTTCATTATACTACACCTCCCCCGGTTGGTCAATCTGAGGCTTTGCTTGAGTTTCTGCATTTTCATCCACAATACCTGCGTTGGTTGTTATGAGTTATCCACAACTTTCAGAAAATAACTAAAAAATAAGGAATCTTTTTACATCAAATATGTATCAAATGAAACAGGAAATCTTAAATTTTTCAAACAAAATGGTTGATTATCTCAAAAAAGCCTTGATTTATGGGCATACAAGCAGGATTTCAAGCTGAATTTACTACCAATTTACTACTTTTGAGGGAAAGAGCCTTGATATGCCGCCCGGAACCCTGCAAGCCCTATCCCGCAGATAAGGAGCTGTACGCCGGGCTTTACCATGCGGAGGATATTCGGTGGTGTAACGTGTGCGGTGCGCCATTTGCTTCCGGCAGTCCGCCGAGCGCATGAGGAAAATGCAGGCGAATGTGACGCGATAGGAGCGAAATAAGCCTTGATTTATGTAGCTTTCCGAGAGAGAAAATATGGCAGCAAGGGATTTATACCTTTACCCCCGAAAATGACGTTCTATTGCGTAACATTCTAATGTCTGCACTCATAAGAAAACCGGGGGCGCAGTGGCTATCACATATCATAATAACTACTGCACCCCAGTTATTTAGTATCGTCCCAATTTGGTTTTCTTATATAGCCCATAATGAAAACGATATGATATATTATCTCCCCTCCATACCTTAGGATTAATGTTTGAACTGTCTTTTTCTCTGTACGAAAAATGAAAATATGTTTTTCCGTTTTCATCAGCCTCAATAGCTGTAATAATATTGCTATCATAAAGAAGTTGTAATAATTTTTGTTTATCATCAATAAACTCTGGTATTTCCTCCGCATTATCAAGTATGTAATCAATGAACTTATCATAATTAACTACATATTCCTCATAAGTAAAATCAGCATTTTTGAAAAAGGTAAATAATTTCAAAAAATGTTCAAAGTCAACATTAGAATAGTAAAAAGAAAGTTGATCTTTTAATGAACTCATAAAATACTCCGAATAATTATTTTGAAACTCATTACTATCAAATACTTCTTTGCTGAAAAACCTACTATCGCCTAAATTATCCTTTTTCATCTTTCGTTGGATATATTGCATAATTACAAGAATATCTCTAGGACGAGATAAAGATATTTTTAAAAATTCCATAAAGGCTGTATCACACTCACGTTCAGGATTGGTTGCCGCTATTTCCCAAGGGAAATAATATTCAAAAATATCATCTCCATTATAAGTTTGCTGATACGATAAAAGTTTCTTTGCAACTTCATATAAATATGATTTTTTGTATGTTTGATAGGTTGTTCTCCAATCTAAAAAAACAGAGTTGTCCAACAATTTGTTGGTTGCATTTTGTAAATTTAGTGAATTAAAAATATCTGGTCTAAGAAGCAATACTATTCTAAATTGTCCCTTGGTATCTTTCACACTTTGAAATAGACCTGTATTCAGTGTCCATGTAGCATTAACCAATCCTTTAATACATTCAATATAATCTACATAAGGTATGGTGTCTGGTCTTATATCTATTCCATCAATAAAAAGTACAATATCCTTATTTAATTTCAATTTTGCAATAGCATCTGAAAAACTTTTTTCAATATAAAATAAATTGTGCTGAAATCTAGTTTCACTAAATTCTATTTTATTTGCTATCGTTCCTCCTGCCTCTGCATACTGTGATATGAGTTTTGCCACTATTTCACTTTCGTCCATAACCTTCATAACATTGGTAATTTCAGGAGTAAAGGCATTCATATAATATTCATCAATCGCTGAATTTAAAACGCTAATATTGCTTTTATTAAAGATTGAAACCACCTTATCCTGTTCTGAAACATTCTTTGCAAGTAAAAGTAATAGAATTACTTTCCAAATGCCAACATAGTCTGTTAAATCCAAGTTCTTATTTTTCTTTAATGTATAAAATTTTTCATAATCAGTCGCAGCAAGATATGACATGGAAGCCTTCGTTTCTTTATAGTTGTTATTACTCAAAAATGTGGCATATGCAGTTTTTCCAGTACCTTTTTCCCCAATCAAAAAATAAACATTGGGATTTAACAATTCATCTAAATAAAAATTACGAACAAAAATTTCATTAAATGCGACTTTATTTTGTCTTTGAGAATAGTTTTGTGCATCTGAGAACCCTAAATATATTTGATTTATAGTTTTCATATGTAATCAGCCCTCCTTTATAATATTATACCACATTTCATATAAATTTTCTACGGACTATAATATATTTTCTCTTTCCCGTTCCAGCTTTTTCTCCGTTCGTAAAATGCTGTCTATGTTCCGCTTGATAACGTCATATTCCTGCACCTGTTTTTT
>CAYNOE010000265.1:0-4249 GCA_964398745.1 uncultured Lachnobacterium sp. | reverse complement strand
AAAAGGCAGAAAAAGATTTATGCCGAGGATTTTTTATGGTATACTCTTAAATAAAGGAATACTTGTTAAATCCTCGGCATAATTGTTTTATCGGCCTAAATAAGAAAATGTTTTGAAGGGGATACGGCAGCTGCCGGACTGGTTTTAAGGATTATACTGGAAAAACCGGATTTGGACGTGAAGGAGGTTCACACGCAGGTGTTTGTGGAAAACCTGCTGAACCGTTCCGTAAGGCTGGACATACTGGCGACGGACAGCCGGGGAAGAAAAATCAACGTGGAAATCCAGCGTTCGGACAGGGGGGGCAGGAAGAAAGCGGGCAAGGTATAATTCCGGCATGATGGATACCGGGCTGCTGGAAAAGGGGGCAGAATTCGACACCCTGCCGGAAACATGGGTGATATTCATCACGGAAAACGATGTCCTGGGGCAGGGAAAGCCACTGTACCATATAGAACGCTGCATCAGGGAAACCGGGGAGGAATTCGGTGACGGTGCGCATATCCTGTATGTGAACGGTGCATACCGTGACGGGACACCGCTGGGAAAACTGATGCGTGATTTTGCCTGCACGGACCCGGATGAAATGCATTACGGTCTGCTGGCAGGCCGGGTAAGGTTTTTTAAGGAAAGCAGGGAAGGAGTGGTAATAATGTGCCGTGCAATGGAGGAACTGAGATACAATTCGCTGCAGGAGGGGAGAAAGGAAGGACTGCAGGAGGGACAGAGGAAAACCGCCCAGAGGATGCTGAGGGACGGAGTACTGCCGGTGGATAAAATTGCGGAATATTCAGGGCTTGAAGTATGGGAAGTGGAGAAACTGTCAGAAGCAGGGAGGGAGTAGTAATTGCCCGGAAGTACGGGAAAGTGCAGAAAGGAATTGGGGATATCATGAGGGAACCGATGATTGAAACAGAGGCGCACAGGATTTTGGCACGGGGAATAAGTGAAAACAAACAGCAGATCGCCCAAAGGATGTTGCGTGCGGGGAAATACATGCTGGAGGAAATCGCGGAAATTTCCGGTCTTTCAGAGGAAGAAATCAAAGAGATGAAAGGCGGGGAGTGAAAGTGTGCGCCGGTTGAAAAGACTGTGGGGGATTCAAAAAGGTTTTTAAAATTTATTGGTATTGCTGGTTAAGATATGGACAATACATGCCGATAATAGCTATAAGTTGTATTTTCAGGACGATATATACCATGGAAGGAGATTGCAGGAAATGAGGATACGAAACATGAAAAATGTATGGAAAAAAATTGGCGCTTATGTGCTTGCACTTACGCTGGCGGTACAGACCATAGGAGTATGGCCAGACGGGGGCGTTACGGAGGTAAAAGCTGCCGAGAATCAATATTATGGAATAAAAGTAACACAGCAGGATAAAGAGGGCAATACAGAGGAAACTGATACGCCGGGGCTGGAAATAGGGGACGAACTTACTGTTGAAATCACAAAAAAAACTTCGGTGGAACGTGTAAAACGTATTGTAGGGACGCTTGCGTTTTACGATGGCGATGGTAATAGTTTGGGAGACTGTTTTGATGAGATTCGTGAAAGAGATTATGAAACAGGGTTAAACAGCAACGGACGAAATGCAAAAGTGAGTGTAGCAAGCAGGTCCCGGCAGCTTACAGTAGAATTTGCAAGCAACGCGACAATTAACGCGGATGAGATGATTTTGAGGATTCGTCTGCGGGTAAAAAGAGCGGTCAATAAAGAATTGGTGATAAGCTTCGAGGGTCCGGAGGGAAAAGGCTCAAGCTTTTCACTGGTGAGACGGTCTAATAACGTAGACAGTCCTGTTTCCCAGTCTCCGGTTGAAAAAGAGGTTGAAAATAAGTGGTATGGTCAACGAAAGGTTTCCTTTACGATTGCAGGGAACAGCGAGAATCAGGCGAATACCCTGATTGATGTACCCGTAAAAAACACGAAAACCAAGAAGGCCAGGATTGCCGTGCGGGTGAACACGGACAACGGGACAGAAGGTAATATAAAAAATGATAATCTGGGTTACAGCGCATTTACCCTGGAATATACATACAATACAAATTATCTGGCACTTGCAAAGGATTCAGACGGAAAGGAGATTCCTTATGAGTTGAGTGATGATGTAAAGAAATATGAGAGTGAAAAGGGCACTATGACACGAAGTGCCGTGTATTCTAAAAACGGAGTAAAAAGGACGGTTACGGTATCATTTGTATCGAACCCGAAAACAAAATTGGATAATGGCGATATTGGCATCTATGGTGATTTTCTGTATCTGTCATTTGTTCCTGCAAAAGAGGGCATGGATCTGGGACTTGTTGGAGACGAAGAGGCAGGTGTTACCGTGACGCTGAAGGGCGGGCAGAATTATTCCTGCACGGAGATGAAAACAGAGGTCATTGATTCGGAAGAATATGCGGATGGCAGTCAGAATGTGGCTGGCGGTACAAAAAAATTTAATATCAATTATGTAAAAAGCCTGATTAAATTCGGTGATGTGAACGGTGATACATATATAAACCTGATTGACGTTATGCTGGTGCTGCAGGACCACAATGGTACCAGATCACTGAGAGATGACGAGAGGGAAAGGGCAAATGCGGATGATTCGGTTGACAACAATGGGAAACCGACGATTGATCTGGTGGACGCCAGCCTGATTATGCAGTGTGTAAATAAACAGATAGACGAAGACGATTTGCCAAGAGTAGCGCCAATAGAAACAAAAAAATAAAGAAAAAGAAAAAATGTTTCCCGCATATGCGGGAAACATTTTTTGAAAAAGCATATACCATTAGGTTAGGAACCCGGCTGTTTTTTTGGACAGATAGTGAGTTCTGCAGGATAACAAATCCAACAGCTTTGCCATGTTAAGAAGAAACGTATCAGATGCAGGGGAATATTCTGTAATTACCAGAATATTGGATTGACTAAACAGGAATGTGTGTTACTGTTCACGGGGCAGGAATGCGCATTTACTGCGCATTCCGTAAGAACATGATTCAGGAGTGAGGGGCGATTTTTGCGCAGCAAAATTTGCATATCGCCCCGAATCGTTACTATGAGCGGCTCCTGCTGAGCCGTGAATAGTAACGAATGTGCAATATGCCAGCGATTTCCGGTTGATAATGGCATGGACTTTATGCATAAAACGTGTTATACTAAAAAAATGGGGAGCATGAAGGAAAATAAGCAAAACAGATATGCACACTTATATGAAGGCCAGTCTGCTGGACGTTCTGAAAAGGAATCGGGTACATTTGAATCACAGACAGCTTCCGGCGAACACGCTGATTTATACCAGCGGGATGGAAAAACCATATGGGAAATCTGCGAGAAAAACAATCTGGATGATGGGGAAGCAAACCAGTCACTTTACCAGCAGTTAAAGGAGGGAAGGGTTTTTTCCACATGGGTGGGAACAGCTTTTCTTCAGGCCCTTTTTGACAGGACAGATAAAAACCGCCGCAGGAAGATTATAGAAAAAGTCTGCAAAAGGGTTGCGGTTTCCTTTCTTGCCATGGCGGTTGTGCTGCTTGCGGCGCTTCTTTACCAGCAGCTTAAGGAAGCGAAGGAGGATGCGGTGCTGGCATATATCCGTGAAGAGCGCATCCAGCTAAAAAAAACTGACGAAAATGAGAAAAAAAACCCGGATAAGGTTGCAATTTTAGACCAGTATGCTATATTATATAGTATGTATCCTGATGTCATCGGATGGCTTAAGGTGGAAGGAACTTCCATTGATTATCCTGTTATGCAGGACAGGACAGGCAAGGAATATTACCTTAAGCATAACTTTGAGGGTAAGACAGATAACAGGGGTGCGTTATTTGTTGCAGCGGATTCCACACTTTCCCCGCTGGATCAGAATGTTGTTATATACGGTCATAATATGAATGACGGGACGCAGTTTGGTAATCTGGATTCTTATCTGGATGAGAAGTTTTATCAAGAGCACCAGACGCTGGAATTTGATACAATTTATGAAACCGGGCTTTATCAGGTTGTTGCAGTTGTCAAAACACAGGTGAAGCAGAAGGACGAATACGGATTCCGCTATTACTGGTTTCATAAGTATAAGAACCGTGGAGAGTTTCAGGAGCTTCTGGATTTTGTCAGGGAAAACAGTCTTTACGATACCGGGGAACATTTACGGTATGGAGACACTACAATTATGTTGTCCACCTGCGAATATACCGTGGACAATGGGAGACTTGTCGTAATAGCAAAAAGGATATAGGGTTGAATTATGAAGAATTTT
>CAYNOE010000264.1:0-4296 GCA_964398745.1 uncultured Lachnobacterium sp. | reverse complement strand
GTAAGAGACTACCGTGTGGCTGGTAACAGCCATAGCCATGTAAACCCCATCCGAAGCAAGACCAGAACAAAGCGATGACGTGGCCCGCCAGCTTTAGGTAGGTCGCTAGAGGCGGCTGGTAACAGCCGTCCCAGACAGATGATCACCCAACGACATAACCCGGCTTATCGTCCTGCTGTCCATGCATTTTTATTCGCAGCTATTCCATCCGCAGACGGTCGGCAAGTGCGCGTTTTCTGTTTCCAGCCGCAAGCGCAGCTTCAGTAATTCCCATTGTAATTACCTGCGCCGCCACTCCAAGAAGCAGTCCTTCCCACGGAAACTGCCAGTCAATCCTGTATCCCTGCCTGCAAATCTTATAAATCACCTGGTAACAAATCCCACCGCAAAGCACTCCCGTACAAAATGACACGACAAATATACGAAGCACCTCAAACAGACGCATTATAAAAAGACCACGCGGCGTCATGCCAGCCGATAACAGCGTGGCATATTCCCGGTCTCTTGCACAGTTTATGTTCCATGATACTGCAAAATTACTGCAGATGCAGACGAATGCCAAAAAGACAACCAGTAACACACCCAGAAACGTAAAGCTGTCAATCCCATCGCGCTCAATTTTTTCCTGCTCGATATCATTTTCAATGTGCCAGACGATTCCGTTTTCAGATTCCATCCTCTTTTTAATCTCTTTGTCCAGCAAACGCTCATCCTCCAGATTTCCACGGAGCGAAATCCGGTAAGCTCCTTCTTCCGCTTCCATTGCACTCCGCTTTGTTTCCATTACAGAAAATACCTTTTCCGGCACCAGAATCTGCATCCCCAGGCTCTCGTTTGTCTCCGTATAAAGCGGAAATTTCCCATAAACACCCGCAATCTCCAGGGTTGCTGCTTCTTTGCTCTTGTCTGGATGTGCAAAATCCACCTCATTCATAAGATGGATCTGTTCCCCTTCTGCTACCTCAAATGGTTTCTCCTTTACCAGCACCTCGTCATCATCATACCATGTACGTTCTGTGTCCAGAAAAATCCCCCAGATTCCTTCCCTGTCTTCCGGAATCCCAACCGTTTTACAGATTTTTTTAAAACTCTTTTCATCAATACTTAGAAGAAATACGCTCGGCAGATCTCCTTTTTTAAGCGCGGCCACTGCCGCATCGGAAACCGGATATGGGCGGCTCAGGTCAAAATGTGCCTGCTTTATAGCTTTAAGCTGTCCGCCAGAAAGCAAAAGCAGCTCCTTTTTGACAATTTCCAGTTTTTCCTTGTCATCACTATATAATTCCACATCATAATTATACGTTATCTCACCATACTTCATTTCTATGATGCTGACCGTATACTGCCGGATTCCGCTTAATGCAAGACAGATGGCAAAGGTAAGGGCGAGCATGACTGTTACCGCCCTGTTTTTCCGCTTAAACCTCCGGCATGATTTTTTCGCGAGCCACCGTTCCACAAACGTTTGCGGTCCGTCCCCGTAAAGAGCCCCCACATGCTTTTCCCTTTTCCGGATCCAGATTTCCTTCGTTCGCCCAAGCAGTTCCATGGGACTGGCATGCGCGGCTTTTCCCGCGGTTTTTAAACCGGACAGCAGAATAACCGCCATAGCGCAGAGAAAAAAAGCTATGTTCCATGATACGGAAACGGTAAGCCCTGACAGCGGACACCCAAACCACGCCTTACATATACAGTCCAGATTTTTCTGAACCAGCCGGTAAACAAAAATTCCCAGAAAAAATCCCCCGGGCAGGGAAATAACCCCGTAAAAAACGCTTTCCATAAACGCCATACCTGCAAGCTGCAAAGGATCCGCCCCGATTCCCGAAAGCAGGGCAAATTCCCGCTCCCTTTGCATTGCCGATACCAAAAAAAGCGCACCAATGGTCAGAACTGCCGCAAATACCACAAGCCCGAGAAGCAGAAAAAACAATAGTAACAATCTATTATCTTTTGACAAATCCCCGTAGGAAAACAGAAGATCATAGTTATGTTCATTTCCCACATACCGCATTTTACCGGGCTCCTGCCCATAAGAATCTTCCACTTCCCTGAATTTTTTCTCCATAGTCCGGGACATAAAAATATTCGGATGCCTGACAGTCAGCATCAGGGCAATCTGGTCGTTTTCTTCTTCCTGCAGAATCACATTAGAAAACCATGGATCCTGAAGGAACTGCTCCTTTAGCTCATAAAACAGTCCTTCTGTTTCCGTGCCTTCATTTGTAACATACCGGTAATGCCAGCTTCCCTTTTCTTCCAGTCCTTTTTTCCTCAGACTGCACTGAAAACTGGACGCTAAATTAAATAATACTGCCACCATGCCTGTGACCATTGCCGCAGCCGCAAGGGTGAACACAGTCTGCAGCAGGTGGTTTTTCATATGCCGTAATACGGATTTTGCCAGAAGTTTCATACCCTCACCCCTTTTTTTGAATCGTAAACAATTTTTCCGTCCTGCATACGCAGGCTGCGCCCTGCCGCAAGTCCCACATTTTCATCATGCGTGACCACCAGTATAGTCTGCCCTGCCGCATTGATTTTTTGCAATACTTTTAGTATTTCCCCTGTATTCGCGTTGTCAAGATTTCCAGTCGGTTCGTCCGCCAGAATCACCGACGGCTTTTCCATCAGAATCCGCCCAACCGCCACCCTCTGCTGCTGTCCACCCGACAACTGTCCCGGAAGGTGTCTGCGCCGGTCCTTAAGGTCAAGTGTTTCCAGAATCCGCTCCATCTCCTCACTCTTTGGCGTCCGTTTGTCCAGAAGAAGGGGCAGCGCCATATTTTCCTCCACAGTCAGCGTGGGAATCAGATTGTACGCCTGATAGATAATTCCGACCTTTCTCCGGCGGAATACCGCCATCTTTGACGGCTTCAGATTTTGTACGTCTTCATGGTCAACCACCACTTTCCCGGATGTTGGAAAATCCACACCGCCAATGATATGAAGTAGCGTGGTTTTTCCTGAGCCGGAAGGCCCCATAATGGCTAAAAATTCCCCGTCCCCTACCGACAGGCTGACATGGTTTAATGCTTTTACCTCTGTGTCCTTTGACAGACGGTATATTTTTGAAAGTTCGGTAATTTCAATCATTCTTCCACCCCAATTCCCAATGATTCCACAATATCCTTCATGCGCTTCCAGCTTGTAACCAGTTCGTCAAGATATTTCTTTCCGCTTTCGGTAATGCGGTAATATTTCCGCTTCGGGCCGTTGGACTCCCTGCCTTCATAGCTTTCAGTATGCCCGTTGGCTTCCAGCCGCCGTAAGATGACATAAAAACTGCTGTCATTGACGTCCGGAAAACAACTTTTCATCTTTACCATAATGTCATAGCCGTAAAAATCCCTCTCCAGAAACTGGTAAAGGATACACATTTCCAGTATGCCCCGTTTCATCTGTGCGTCCATTATTTTATCTCCTTTTTACCAGTTTTCCAAATCCAGATTACGTCACAGGCAAGGCACACCACATAAGGCACTGCTGTAAGAAACAGGGGCAGCCATGCATGATTCGGTGCATCTATACCCGCTATAATTTTCCTGCACATCATGGATGTAAACCAGAACCCGCTGCAAAGCAGAAGCGCCGGAAAATAAACGTACTTCCCAAAAAACTGCAAAACTGCTGCAAAAAGCCCAAAAAATAAAGTCAAAAGCATATCTGCCCCTGCAATTTCTCCAGCCGCAAAGGCTATGTTTTTTCTGACTATAAGTGCATCCAGATTCTGAAGTGTACGGTACAGCCCCGCCTGCTGAAAAATTACACACGGCAGGGTGACGGCAAGAACCAGTAAATTAAAGATTCTGCCAGCCTTCCTGTTCTGCGGAAATTCATACAGACAGCAGCTTCCGGACAAATACCACAAAAAGGCAGGGATACACAATGCCGGCAATGTCCATAAGTATGGTGTATCACGTGTAATCCCAAGCCCCCAGTGATAATCCAGATAACACAGTATACCAGTTCCGGCAGCCAGTCCTGCGGCGAGCAGAAGAAAAAACTGTTTGCTGTTGGAAAAGGAGCTTTTCAAACTGTCCTCTTCAATCATCTGCTGCACCATTTCTTCCGGTTTCCCCAGTTCTTTGCATACTTCCTCCTCCGTTTTCCCTTCCTCTGCCGCAGCATCAAAAATCTGGTTCATGTCCGCGAGGGTTGCGGCGATTGAGGAAGCCGTAAAGTGAAATAGCATTTTGTTTTTCAGCCGTATCAGGTATTTGTTTTTTGTTGTCATGTTTATCCCCCCTCCTTTTCTTTTTTTATAATTCTATTATATGCCACTATTGTTTATCA
>CAYNOE010000263.1:0-4309 GCA_964398745.1 uncultured Lachnobacterium sp. | reverse complement strand
TAACGCTTTCTCATCTCCTCCACAATCAGTGCCGGATCATAATTGCTGTGCATGTAAATCCTGTTCTGCACGTTCTGTATTTCATAAGCCGCTGACAGAAAGTCCGTCTCCGGATCAATCACCGTCCGGCACGGAAACATAATCGTCCTGCTGCCCCCTGACGTCCATTCGTCATGGGTGGACCGCCTGGAGATAAAATTCTGAATCGTAATATCCTCCTGCCCGTTATTTGCCTTTGACAGATATGTTCTGATACCCAGCAGTAAAAGATTTGTCATGGAAAGCTGGTGGTTCATGCAGAAATCCATCAGTCTTTTTGACGGTTCCGGCTCCAGCAAATAATCCTTCACTTCCACAAAAAGATTCTTAAGTTCAATGTCTGCCGCCCTTAACTTTTTATCTTTATGCCGCTTTCTTGCTTCTTCCAGTACAGAAGGTCCCTGAATGTCTGAATACAGCGGTTCGCCGAGCGCATCCAGCTGGTCATCCCAGAATTTTTTGTCTTTGGCATAACGCTTCTCGTTGCCCGCCCTTTTCAGATCCTTTTCCAGAACCATCTCAAAATCCGCTAAATCCGCAGGATATTCGGACTTGAACCGGTAATGGGTATACAACTGCATCAGGTCGTTAATCATCACGACCAGTCCGCAGGAATCAATCAGCCTGTGATCCATATGGATGAAAAACCCATTGTACCCCTCCGGAAGCTTTACCATTGTCACATCGCACAATGGAATGTCATCGCCGTCAAACGTTTCATATGCCCACTGCTGCATCAGGTTGTCCGCTTCCGCCAGGGACATATTGGACAAATCCTTTATGGGAATGTCCCTGCTGTCCCTTTCTACAATATACTGTTTTACTTCTCCTTTTGCATCGGGCTTTGTAAAGCGTACCCGCATACATCCGTAGCGCTCAATCTCACACTGGATACATTTTTTCAGTAAGCCGAAATCCAGCTGTGCCTTTAAGGACGCCACCACGCTGACACCTGATACCTGCTGAGTTTTGTAGTTCAAAATCCACTGGTGATGCATTTTCTGTGCTGCCGTCAAAGGGTAATACTCCTGCATTTGCAAATCCTCCCATCTCTTTCTTCAACTCTACATCTGAAAGTAACACATTTTATTTTTGATTGCTACCCGAAAAAGGACTTAACAAACAGTTTACCCAAAATTGTCCGGGACTTTACAAACTAGAAAAAATCATTTCTCACATTTTGCAAAAAAATCCAGCAGTTTCTTCCTGTATAATTCCGGAGCAGCATAGGCACTGCAGAGATGCCTTGCTTCCGGTATTATCACCAGTTCCTTAGATGCCCTGCATACAGAATAGTTATACCTTGAATTTTTGAGATTCACATAGGTGTCCTCCGCCCCATGGAAAAATAAAACCGGCCGCCTGTTCTTCTGCAGTGCTTTTGTGGTATCCGCATCCTCCATCCGAAAACCCGCGAACAATCCGCAGAACAGATTCAGCCGCAGCAAAAGCAGTCCGATCCAGTGTATATGAAACCAGTTCGCCGCCATATCCTTAATCTGGCTCCTCATGGAGCGAAACCCGCAGTCAGCAATCAGCCCCTTTACCTCTTTAGGCAGTTTATGTCCCGACGCCATCAGCACGGAAGACGCCCCCATGGATTCGCCATAGAGATATATGGGCAGGTTTTTCTTATTCCGCTTTGCAATAAAATATGCCCATCTCTGCACGTCATACTGCTCCAGGGCGCCAAAAGTAATGTATTCTCCCTCACTCTCCCCGCAGCACCTCTGGTCAATGAACAAAAGACTGCAGTGATTCTCATGGAGGAAACGCGCCGTATAAGCAAAATCCCCAAAACCGCTGCCCTTGTATCCATGGCACAAAATCACTAACCGTCTGGCATTCCTGACTGGCAGGTAATAAGCATGCAGTCTCAGACCGTCCCTGCTTTTTATATAACAGTCCTGCATCTGCTGACCAATGCACCATGCTTTTCCCGCCTCATATTCTGCCTCAAATTTATGCCTTGGATGATTAATTTTTGTATGTGATAACTCAAACCATTTCTTTTTTTTCTGCGCCTTCTGTTCTTTGCAGCAGACAGCCATTTGAAAAAAAGACCATCCGGCTGCAAAAAACGCACCGGATGCCACAGAAACCAGTCCCGGTATCTTTAACCATTTATCTTTCATAAATACAGCCTCTTTTCCTGAAAATTTCTTTTAATTTTTCCTTTACCTCTTTTTCCTTTCCCTGTTCCGTAGGCTTATAATACCGCCTGTCTGCCAGCTTATCCGGCAAACACTGCATCCTTGCCACCTTTTGGGGCATATCATGCGCATAAAGATAACCTTTCCCGTAATCCATTTCTTTCATCAGATTTGTTGGCGCATTACAAATCTGCAGCGGAACCGGTTCTGCCGGAAGCTCCCGGATATCTGCCTTACAGGCTTCACACGCCATATAAACTGCGTTCGATTTCGGCGCCATGGAAAGATAAATGACCGCATGAGCCAGATGCACATCACATTCCGGCATCCCTAAAAAATGACACGCCTGATATGCAACCACCGCCACCTGCAGGGCATCCGAGTCTGCCATCCCCACATCCTCACTTGCAAAACGCACCAGTCTCCTTGCAATATAAAGCGGTTCCTCACCTCCGTCCAGCATACGGTACATCCAGTATACTGCTGCATCCGGATCACTGTTGCGCATGGATTTATGCAGGGCGGAAATCAGATTATAATGCTCCTCCCCGTTCTTATCATACAAAAGGGAACGCCGGTTCATACACTGCGCCAGAATCTCTTCATCCACACACAGCACGGTCTCCTCATTCATCCTGCCATTGAATACCGCCATCTCCAGCGTATTCAGTGCCGTTCTGGCATCCCCGTTGGCAAAACGCGCAATTGCCATAAGATGGGATTCTTCTATATGAATCCGCATATTTCCCAAACCCAGGGGGCTTTTTAACGCATGCTCCAGTAACTCCTTTATTTCTTCCTCTTCAAGGGCTTTTAATATAAATACTTTGCAGCGGGATAACAGCGCGGAATTAATCTCAAAAGAAGGGTTCTCCGTGGTAGCACCGATTAATATAATGCTTCCTTTTTCCACATAAGGAAGAAATGCATCCTGCTGCGCCTTATTAAAACGGTGAATTTCATCTGCAAACAGCACGGTGCGGATTCCTCTTTTTCTGTTTTCTTCCGCCTGTGCCATAACCTCCTTAATCTCTTTGATTCCGCTGTTCACGGCGCTGAATTCTATAAATTTTGCCTTCGTCTTCTCTGCAATAATCCTTGCCAGTGTGGTCTTTCCTACTCCCGGAGGTCCCCAGAATATCATGGAGGAAATCTGGTCTTCCTCAATTAAACGCCTGAGGATTTTCCCTTTTCCAAGCAAATGCTTCTGCCCCACATAATCTTCCAGAGTGTCCGGCCGCAACCGGCTTGCAAGGGGCGCCGTTGTTTCCCGGTCATCAAATAAACTTAGCTGGTCCATAATTGTCCTTTCTCTTTTATCTTCAAAAATCAATCCTCAATTCTGAATAAAACATTTTTTATGGTATCACAATATCGTTTTGGATTATCCATAAACATGCTATGACCGGTATTTTCGAGCCAGTAAAAGGCTTTATCAGGTGCTTCAATCCTTTCATAATAGCTTTCGGCATCTTTCTGGCAAACAGCGTAATCGCCTTTGCCTGCAAGATAATATACTGGCACATTATAAACTGTTGAAAGCATATTAACATCAAATCCAAAGAAAGCATACTCCATTATTTCTCTGTTTTGGGCAAAGAATTTTTGTGTATTCATTTGTGATATAAACCATTTCATATCGTCAAAATTCATGTCGGGAGAAGTAATGCCTGTTATCATCTGATGCAGTCCCGACATTTCACCTTCACAGGCTATGTACTTTGATGAGATGGAAACGAGCTGGCCGAGATCCTCAAGTAACATGTCATCATATTTGCTGACCTGGCTCATTCTCTCGATAATTTCTGTAAGTTTTTGTGCATCTTCTGTTTCTTTGATTTCTTCTTTTTCAAGAGCCATTCGTGCAACATTAAGCTTATTTTCATAGAGATTTGTAATCTGGCTGATCCCAATATAGCAGCTTACATTTTCCGGATATTTCTGCACATAGATACTGCCAATTACAGTTCCCCATGAATGTCCTGCGATAATTACTTTATCCCTGCCAAAGCGCCCTTTTGCATACTCAACAATTACATTCAGGTCGTCAACCAGCAAGTCTATATTAGAATTTGCATTACAGTCATTATTGTAATAAGTTCTTCCGCATCCACGCT
>CAYNOE010000262.1:0-4310 GCA_964398745.1 uncultured Lachnobacterium sp. | reverse complement strand
ATACAATAGTTTTATGGCATTGAAGGAAGGAGGTATGCTTTTATGGGATTTTGCTGGTGACGGTAATTGCTCCAATTTTTATGAGGTTGTTCAAGAAAAAATACAGGATGAAAACTATAAACCATATTTTAATAACTTTGAATGGCCGTGGTATATGCCAGTAAAGACCGACTATGAAAAAATCATTGCTGCTTTTGGATTTAGCAGATATAACATAACAGAGGTAAATAGGGATAGATATTTTACCAGTCCTGATGAAATGATAAAATGGATAGATCAGCCGAGTATAGTCCCTTTTATTAATGTTATACCTAATGAATTGAAGGCGGTATTTCGTGAAGAAATTATTAAATTAATGCTGGAAAGAACATTGCAGTCAGATGGTACTTGTTTTGAAACATTCCGACGCATTCATGTAAAAGCAATTAAATAATTTTTTGTTTCGAGTGGATTATTGATGTATTTTAAACACATAAAATTTGGAAAGGAAGGTGAACAGCATCGGACGGATACTGATTGTAGAGTTTTCGGAGCGGGATGATTTGGCATTTGACGAAGTAATGCAGGTTTTAAATCAGCATTCGAATTTTGAGCAACTTCAGCTTAAAAATATGTCGATGTTGTCACTTCCGGGACTTGATATTTATCCTGACCGCCGCAAGGTATATCGCAACAGTAATGAGATCAGTCTAACAACAAAGGAATTTGAAATTTTTTATCTGCTGGTGGTAAACAAAGGACGAGTTCTTACATATGACCAGATATACCATAAAGTGTGGAACGAGGATACCATCGGCAATGAAAAGAATGCTGTAAAATGCCATATCCGTAACATTCGGGATAAACTGGATGTAACTATGCCAGAGGCACCGTTTACTATCAAATGCGTCCGTGAGATTGGGTACTGCTTTGAGATGAATTCAGAATAATATAAATATATAACAGCGGTTTGAGAAATCAGCCGCTGTATTTTTTTTGCAATTTTGAGTGTCGAAACTTGCGATTTCCTACACCGTTTCTACCGTATGCCTACACTTTCGCTACTCTTTGATGTTATATATTTTCCCCATTGACAAGCTGTCAGGGGAAAGCTATACGGAACGCTGCGTATCCCCGGAAAGGGGATGCCATGAACCGGATCAGAGCAGAAACAGATTGCCCGCCGCTACAAATAACAATATATATTTTTAACATACATA
The DNA here is from genome assembly GCA_964398745.1 of uncultured Lachnobacterium sp. Classification (GTDB taxonomy): domain Bacteria; phylum Bacillota; class Clostridia; order Lachnospirales; family Lachnospiraceae; genus Roseburia. Next base: position 3,111 of record CAYNOE010000262.1, on the reverse strand, counting down.
CCGCAGTCTTTGAGGGGATTGCGGTATTTTTCTATTCGACACAATTCTTATTATCCCCTGCTTATATCCCAAAATCCAATTATATTCTTAAAACGAGTGCATCTGCCTTATGGTGGGTGCGCTTTTTCTTTGTCGTAAAAAGTCTGTTCCTGACATCTTATCATTCCCGCGCACCGCCCTTCGGTCTTGAATTTTTAACTTTAAAAAATTTCAAGACTGGAGGAAATCAGAATGAAAATTAAATATGAATTTGCAGACGGGACGGTGTCAGAGGTCGAGGTGGAGGAATCCATTGGTGCTGTCATCATTGATTCAAGACGCAAAGAGGACAACCTGTCACGCAAGGAAAGATATCACTGTTATTCGCTTGATGCTATGCCGTATGGCGATAAGGATAAATTCATGCCTTATTCGGAGGAATCACCTGATTGGATGATGGAACAGGAAGAATATAGCAGCCATATCAATAAAACCTTTGCCAGACTGTCGGAAATCCAACAGCGAAGGATGCTGATGCTGGCAGCCGGAATGTCAATGCATGAGATTGCGGATAAAGAAGGGGTCGATTATCGTGCCGTTTATGATTCCATTAAGGCTGCAAGAAAAAAGTTTTTGAAATATTTCTAAAAAACACCTCATCAAAAAGCCCCGAAAATCTCCGTAGATATGAAAGGCAATTTTAATACGCCTTTCAGAAAGGGGTGGATTATGGACCACACATTAAAGATCAGTGTTTCAAAGAGGCCGGCCACTGGCGGGATTGTGAGCTGCCGCCATATCTCCGTGAGGGAGCGTTTCTTACGCTTCCTCCTGGGGGATAAACAGCAGCTTACGGTGATTGTGCCGGGGGATTCTGTCAGTGAACTGGCTATCAGTGAAGTAAAGGAAGGAGGGACTGTACATGGGAAAAGTGAAGTTACTGCTTGATGTGGTCGGGGATCTGCGTTCCCTTGCCGACAGCCTGCAGGCGGTTGCGGACGTAGTGGCAGAGAATGACTCATCAGCAGAAATGACAGCCACAAAAGAATCGGAGGAAAAAAGCAGGACGAAAGCCGCTGCAAAGAAAAATACAGCAAAAAAGACTGTAAAGGCAGAGCCGGAAGAGAAGCCTCTGACGCTGGAGGAAGTCCGTGCGGTGCTGGCGGAAAAATCCCGTGCGGGACACACGGCAGAGGTAAAAGAGCTGCTGAATAAGCATGGCGCAGATAAGCTGTCGGAGATCGACCCGTCAGAGTACCCTGCACTGCTTGCGGATGCGGAGGTGCTTTGATGGGAAAACACGCTTTATTATCTGCATCCTCAAGCCACCGCTGGCTTGCCTGCACGCCGTCGGCACGGCTGTGTGAAAATTATGAGGATGCGGGCAGTGAATACGCACAGCAGGGTACGGACGCCCACAGCCTGTGCGAACACAAATTGAAGCTGGCGCTTAGCATGGAAACCACGGATCCAACGGAGAGCCTTTCTTTTTACGATGAGGAAATGGAGGAATGTGCCTGCGGCTATGCGGAGTATGTCCTCTCGCTGGTGGAGGAAGCAAAGAAAAACTGCAAAGACCCTGTCGTGCTGATTGAACAGAAACTGGACTTTTCACGATTTGTCAAAGATGGTTTCGGCACAGGCGACTGTGTGGTCATTGCAGACGGAACGCTCTATATCATTGACTACAAGCATGGCAAGGGCGTGGAGGTTTTTGCCGCAGAAAATCCGCAGATGATGCTGTATGCCCTGGGTGCCTTGGAGCTGTTCGACGGCATCTATGACATTGACACTGTCCGCATGGCGATCTACCAGCCGCGTCGGGAGAATGTCAGCGTGTGCGTCATAGCAAAGGATGACCTTCTCCAGTGGGCATACAACGACCTTATGGCAAAAGCGAAGCTGGCTTATGACGGAGAGGGTGAATTTAACGCAGGCGAACACTGCAGGTTCTGTAAGGCAAAAGCGGTCTGCAGGAAACGTGCGGAATACAACCTGGAGCTTGCAAAATATGACTTTGAAATGCCTGCAACGCTAATTATCGAGCCTGCCGAGGCGGAGGTTGTAAAAAGAATTTACCGTGAATACTTGCAGGGTTCAAGTTTGAAGCAGATCGGTGAAAGCCTGGAATCGGACGGGATACTGACGGCGGCAGGAAAGCCGACATGGAGGGCAGAAACCTTAAAGAAAATCCTCCAGAATGAGAAATATATTGGTGACGCACTTCTGCAGAAGACATACACCGTAGATTTTCTCACCAAGAAAAGGGTGAAAAATAATGGGATTGTTCCGCAGTATTATGTGACAGATGACCATGAGGCTATTATCCCTCGTGACCTGTATATGCAGGTTCAGGAGGAAATGCAGAGAAGGTCGAACCTTCACAGCGGCAAAAACCGTAAGAAGAGAGTTTACAGCAGCAAATATGCACTTTCAAGTATTGTGTACTGTTCCAAATGCGGTGACATTTACCGCAGGATCGCCTGGAACAACCGTGGAAAACGTTCGAATGTCTGGAGGTGTGTAACAAGAGTTGAGAGTGGACCTGATGCCTGCGACGCCGATACCATTCAGGAAACGGAACTGCAGGAAGCGGTGATAAAAGCCATCAACAGCGTTCTTTCCCAAAAAAGCACTGCCATAGGAGTTTTGCAGGAAAACATCGAAGAAGTTTTAAAGCAGGAAAATTCTCCGACAAAGGATGTTGACGGGAAGCTGGAGAAACTCCAAAAGCAGCTTTTACAAAAAGCAAACAGAAATGAGCAGTATGATGACCTGGTGGAAGAGATTTATAAGCTGCGTGAGGAAAAGCAGCAGATACTGGCTGATAAGGCTGAAATGGAGGGGGTAAAACAAAGCATTTTCAACATGAAAGCATTCCTGAACAGCCAGACAACGGAGATTGAAGAGTATGATGAACAGCTGGTCAGACGCTTGATAGCGAGAGTTACTGTGTATGATGAGAGGTTTGAAGTGGAATTGAAATCAGGGCTTTCGGTGGAGATAAAGAGAATCAAGTAAATAAATTAAGTTTCAGCGCCCTGTGGCAGTATATGCTTACAGGGTGCTTTTTTGAAGTGCGCCCAGTATGGACGCAATCTAATCGGTGAAAGTCCGTAACACGCCTTAGTA
>CAYNOE010000261.1:0-4349 GCA_964398745.1 uncultured Lachnobacterium sp. | reverse complement strand
GCTCACAGTACACTTTTTCTGACAGACGAATGGGTAATAGCAATACCCGTGGGGCTTATTATTGTTTTGGCCTTTTTATCTATGGTTTTCTGGTATTGATTGCATTGATTACACTATTTAATATCATAAACAGTACAGCTATGAGTGTGGCTGCAAAAACGAAACAATACGGAGCTTTTCGGGCTATTGGATTAAGTAACAGGCAGCTGGCTAAAATGATTGTTGCAGAAACTGCTGCCTATGCAATCGCAGGTGGTATTTGCGGAAGCATTTTAGGTATAACTTTTAACAAAATTTTATTCGATAAGCTTATAACTTTCCATTGGGGCGACCCATGGAATATTCCTTTTAGTGAACTGGGAATTATTATAGCTGTTATAGTGCTTGCAGTAATACTTGCAGTAAGAAATCCAATCAGAAAAATGAAAGAAACATCTATTGTTGATACAATCAGCGCACAATAAAAGGAGGTTTTACAGTGATAAGGGTTACAGTCTGGAATGAGTTTTGTCATGAGAAGACAGATGAAAAAGTAAAGGAGATATATCCGAAAGGAATACATGGATGTATTGCGGATTTTTTAGGAAAAGATACTAAGCTGTCTGTCAGGACGGCAACTCTGGATATGCCTGAACACGGATTGACGGAAGATGTACTTTCCGAAACAGATGTCCTTGTTTTCTGGAATCATATGTACCAGGAGGAATTTCAGGACGAAATAGCGGAGAGGGTACAAAATCATGTACTGGCCGGAATGGGGCTTATCGTTCTGCATTCGGGGCATTATTCAAAAATTATGAAGCGTCTGCTTGGGACTACCATGACGCTCAGATGGCGGCATGGTGACAGGGAAAGGCTTTTCTGCACCTGTCCAACCCACCCGATTGCACAGGGGATCCCACCCTTTTTTGACATACCGGAAGAAGAAATGTATGGGGAGTTTTTTGATATTCCCAAGCCGGACGACATTGTTTTTACAGGCTGGTTTGCAGGCGGCGAGGTGTTTAGAAGCGGCTGTACCTTTTCGCGGGGACTTGGCAAAATTTTTTATTTTCAGCCGGGGCATGAAGAATACCCTGTTTATTACATTCCGTATATACAGAAAATCATTGATAATGCTATACACTGGTGTTATTCTAAAACAAGAAACAAAAAACCGCTGGACAATACTGCGGTGGAACGTTTTTTGGAAGAGGAGGGTTAGCACGAATGGAACTTTCTGTTTTTTATGACCACGTACTGGAAGCGGCATACCAGACCGGCAAAAGTACATCAGAGATACTGAAATATTGTCATGAAATTGGTATAAACGGTCTGGAAATGAATTTTTCGTTCCTTGAAGAAAATAAAAAGACTGTCAGTTCTGAACTCTCTGAATCGGGAATGAAAATAAGCTGTATCTATGAAACGTTTGATTTTGGAAGAAATAAGGACACTTCAAAAGGAAAAAGAATGATTGAAACAGCGGCAGAAATGAAAGCAGCGCACATTTTAGTCATTCCGGGGGAAATTGAAAGCTGGGAGGCCGCGGAACTGTCAGCCTGCAGTGATGTTTATGATTCGGCGGAACAATACATGAACCAGAGCGCAAGCATTCAGAATATGCAGTGTGCATTAATGGAGCTTGTGGAGTATGCCGCAAAAACAGGGATACAGGTTACACTGGAGGATTTCGATGGATTTTTGCAGCCGTTTGCGAGGATAAACCAGCTTCTCTGGTTTATGAAGCACGTTCCGGGACTAAAATACACACTGGATATGGGGAATTTTTCTTTCAGTAATGAAGATGTGGTAAAAGCTGCAGATGTTTTAGGGGAATATATAGTACACGTTCACTGCAAGAACCGTAGAAAGAGCCGTTATGTCAACGGAAAATTTTGCAAAGGACTGGGACAGTGTGCGGCAGGGGAAGGCTATATACCGATAGACAGCTTAGTGAACCGTTTAAAAGAAAGCGGATATAACGGCTATCTTGCGATTGAGCATTTTGGTGTGCAAAATCAGATTTCGCATATAAAGAAGTCAGCAGATTACTTAAAAAAACTCATTTAGCACACGGCAATCTGCCTCATTTCTTACAGCAGTGCGGTTTCATATCCAGCCCGTCTAAAAAGTTTGTTCCCCAATTACACATAGCGTCCAGCACCGGGATAATGCTCCTGCCAAACGGGGTAAGCGAGTATATGGTTCTGGGCGGTTTATCCGGGATGACTTCTCTGTGTATCATCCTGCATTCCTCCAGATTGTTTAACTGCTGTGACAACATCTTTGGTGTCGCCCTGGGAATCATGCGCTGCAGCTCCATGCGGTTTCTCTGTCAGATACCAGAGAATGAGTGGTTTGTCATTTCCACAGACAGGCCGGACAGGATAAAAGAGTGCTGATGACCTAATATGGCAGCACAAGCAAGACGATACTGTTTCATGACATTTATTGTAAGGAAAGCCAGAACCATAAAATAGCTGTCCATAAAGGATAGATACTTTTTGTGTGTTACGGCAAACATTTGCAGCCAATGCAAATCGTGTCAAAATGGTGCATTTAACGGACAATAATTGCAAAAATTTTCCCTGAAAGTTGTAAAATCAATCCGGATTGTGTATAATACTAATAAAAATTTTTGCGATATATCGCAAAAATTTTTATTAGAAAGGAGGGGAATGATATGGAAATTAAAAGAGACATCTATTTAAACAAGCTAATCAGTAAGAAGCATAATGGACTTATTAAGGTAGTAACTGGCATCCGTCGCTGTGGAAAGTCTTACTTGCTGTTTAATCTGTTCAAGGAATATTTGCGGGCAGAAGGAGTGGATGAAAAACACATTATAGAAATTGCATTTGACTCTTTTGAGAATAAGAGTTTTCGTGATCCGGAAATTCTGTATCCCTGTCTCAGGGAGCAGATTAAAGATGATGGAATGTACTATGTGCTGCTGGATGAGGTGCAGCTTTTGGGAGAGTTTGAATCCGTATTAAACAGCCTGATTCGTATGAAAAATGTGGATGTATATGTGACAGGAAGCAATGCCCGGTTTTTGTCCAGGGATGTGATTACCGAATTTAGAGGCCGGGGGGATGAAGTTCATATGCATCCTCTCAGCTTTACTGAATTTATGTCTGTTTATCCGGGGATGAAACAGGACGGCTGGAATGAATATATGCTTTACGGCGGACTTCCACCCATTATGAATATTTCAAGTCCGGAGGAGAAGATTAGTTTCCTGAAGTCTCTGTTTGAGGAGACTCTCATCTGCTATCGGCTCGCTTACAAACCCGGCAAAGTTGTCAGCTACTTTCAAAAGTGTTAAGCAGAAAACTATCAGCAATATAACTATCAAAAGGTATATCAATTATCTTTGTGATTCCTTCCTGATAGACAGTGCTGTCCGATATGATATTAAGGGTAAGAAGTATATCGACACGCCAGTCAAATATTATTTTACTGATTTGGGATTGCGCAATGCCCGTCTCAATTTCCGCCAGATGGAAGAAACTCATGCTATGGAGAATATCATTTTCAATGAGCTGAAGATACGGGGGTTTAATGTGGATGTAGGTGTTATTACTTTGAATAAAACCAATGAGAAAGGTCATGGAATCCGCAGGCAGTTGGAAATTGACTTTGTCTGCAACAAAGGCTCTAAACGTTATTATATTCAGTCGGCCTATGCGATTCTGGACCAGGCAAAGATGGAACAGGAGCAGCGCTCCCTGATGCTGACTGGCGATTTCTTCAAAAAGATTATCATCACAAAAGATGCACCTGCACCGTACTATAATGACGATGGAGTGCTGGTTATGGGTATTTATGACTTCCTGTTGAATGAGGACAGCCTGGATAACTGATTGACAGAGTGCTTACAAAGTGATGACATGGATGGAATATATGAAAAGTTATCAGCTTGTGCTTAATTCCTCCCATCTGGAACCTGGAAATTGAAACCATTCAAAAATATGCAACTAACAGTTGCCGGATTGGAACGCATAGGTAGATTGATTATGGGAAACCGTTAAAGTATAATGGATGCCTGGGAGGAAGTCAGGATGGAATTTAAAGAAAAATTGCAGTTGTTGAGAACAAATTTAAAACTGTCACAAGAGGAACTCGCGGACAGGCTGGGCATTTCAAGGCAATCTATAACAAAATGGGAAAACGGACAATCTTTTCCGGATATTCAGAACCTTATATAGCTTAGCGGGATTTTTAAAGTTTCCATAGACAGGCTTGTAAAGGAAAATGACATCTGCACAATCAGCCTCTTTGGTGAACAGAAATATTCCATGCAGGATATCAGGATTTTTTTAGTCAGGGCGAAAAATAATACCTATGTCACGGGTGAAAATGAG
>CAYNOE010000260.1:0-4386 GCA_964398745.1 uncultured Lachnobacterium sp. | reverse complement strand
TACAAGACATACAATATATATAAGTTCGCCCTTATGTGCAGGGCAAATAAAACCCCGTTTTTCATCGGAATTTGTTAATCGGAGTAAATATATATCATAGCGTGTTTTCATATAAAAATCAAATTCCTGACTGGGAAGTATTTCTTCTGGAATTACATGAACAGGAGTCAGCATACAGCCGTTTAAGTAAAAACTATTGCTGTTAAAATGTACCTGGCAATTATGCTTTCTCTTTTTTCTTTGTATAAATTCAAACATAATTTATCGCTCCTTTTGTTTTCTATTCTACCACATTTCAGGAAGTGTGGAAATGTGTAACTATTCAGCCTTCTGCTGAACTGTTACGGAAATGTATTTTTAATGGTATTCTTGTTTGAAAAACATGTGGAATTATATTGAATGGCATGGTATAATAAGCGGAAGAACACTGCGTATATAGCGTCATCAATCGAAGATTGACGACATGGTATAATGTTTATGTGATTTTACATCAGAACTTACGGGAAAGCACGGCAGGTCGTGCGGTTTTGCGAATGTACGAGGCGGGGTCCTGGATAGTTACAGTAAAATTTGAAAGGAGAATATCAACATGGAGAAAAAATTGAAAGTAATAGTGGAAAACTGCCCTCAAAACCATAAATGCCCTTCTGTAAATGTCTGTCCGGTTGGGGCGTTAAGCCAAAAGGATTATGAAGCACCTCAGGTAAATGATGACAAGTGTATAAGGTGTGGTAAATGTTCAAAATCCTGTCCTGGAAAAGCATTAGTATTGCAGGCTGTTTGATTCAAAGAAGAGGGGTAATAATGTCTGTAAACATTCTGGTAGTCGATGATGAAAAAGAAATCGCAGATTTAATTGAGCTTTATTTACAAAACGACGGTTATACCGTCTGCAAATTCTACAATGGCAGGGACGCCCTGGAATGTATAAACAGTACCAGGCTGGATCTTGCCATTCTTGACGTGATGCTTCCGGATGTGGACGGGCTTGCCATCTGCCGTAAAATCCGTGAGAAATTCTATTACCCGGTTATCATGCTGACCGCAAAGGTAGAAGACAGTGACAAAATCATGGGGCTTACCATAGGGGCGGATGATTATATCACAAAACCCTTTAACCCGCTGGAAGTCGTTGCAAGGGTAAAAACACAGCTCAGGCGTTATATGCGTTACAGCAATCCACAGGCAGAGCGGGAAAGCGAAGAGGAATTTGATATCAGGGGGTTATACATTAATAAAAACAGCCACAAATGCCAGCTCTATGGAAAAGACCTGCAGCTTACACCAATCGAGTTTTCCATTCTGTGGTATCTCTGCGGACATCAGGGGATGGTCGTTGCATCAGAAGAACTGTTTGAAGCAGTCTGGAAAGAAAAATATTTCAATAACAATAATACTGTAATGGCACATATCGGAAGGCTCCGGGAAAAATTAAACGAGCCGCCCAAAAATCCCAAATTTATCAAAACCGTATGGGGAATAGGCTATACCATCGAAAAATAAAAAATGCCGGAGGCAGAGTTTTGGTGCGTGTATCTTCCATTTTTAGTACGAAAGTGCTATAATAGCCTTGGTCAGTCCAAAGAGGATGAAAACATAATAGTTTTGTATAAATGATAGAAGGCAGGGGGAGGTTATGAAGCAGTATCAGTTTGAGTATACAGATATAGAAACCTTAAAAATGCAGCTTGGTGATTTTAAAAGCCAGCGCGATGCGGCAGGAGAAAACAATCTGCTGTTTCAGGTTTTTTCGGCCCTGCAGGAGCCGGATCTGGTGCAGCAGGTGTGCGCAGTAATTGGACAGATTTTCCCGGATGCCCCGTATATGGGCTGTACGACAAGTGGAAATATCATAAATTGCAAAAATTCTGCTGAAATCACAATCGCTGCTACCGTATTTACGAGCCCGTCTACACAGGTGCGCGTTTTTCAGTATGACCGAAACAAATATTCAGTCGCCGAAGTCAGCACCGAAATCAAAAAACAGGCAAAAGAAAATCCCTGGGTGAAAGCAGTTGAACTCTACTTTACCATACCGGAGGGCTCTACTACAGAATTCTGTGACAGTATGGGGGATATTGCGCCGGATGTGCAGATTTTCGGAGGGGTAGCCTGCAGCGGCGACATTACAAGCGATGTATCTGCCGTTTTTTCCAAAGACGGTGAATATTCAGACAAATCCATTATCACAGTCTTTTATGGCGGGGATGATTTTTATGTGGAATCCATCAAAATCACCGGATGGAAGCCGCTGGGAAGAAAATTCCATGTTACGAAATCAGACGGCTGCATTTTGCAGGAACTGGACAAAAATCCCGCATATGACATATACAAAAATTATTTGAATATAAATAATGACGAAAACTTTTTTTACAATACGCTGGAGTTTCCACTTTTTTACGAGCATAATGACACCACGATCCTGCGTGTTCCGGTAGCCAGCAACGAAGACGGCTCGCTTACCATGTCTTCCGATATTGACGTGGGTGCAATCGTAAGGATTTCCTACGGCGACCCCAGGACGATTATTGACAGTATCCGGGTGGACAGTGAGAACATCCGCAAGTTTCAGCCGGATCTTCTGCATATCTTTTCATGCGCTGCAAGAAGCACATTCTGGACGACAAACGAAGCAACTTACGAACTGTATCCGTTTAAAGAAATCGCAGCGTCCGCAGGCTTCTTTTCCCATGGGGAATTTCTGCGTACCAAAGGCAGGCTGAACCAGCATAATGTCACACTTGTAATTGCTGCAATGCGGGAAGGTGAAAAAGACGAATCGGCGCTGCTAAAAGAAGCGGTAAAAGAACGCAGGCTGTCAAAGGTTCCACTCATATCCAGACTTGCGACATTTATCAGTGCGACATCACTGGAACTGGAAGAAATTAATAAACGTCTGGAAACAGCAAATGCCAATCTCCGGAAAGCGGCAATTACGGACGGGATGACAGGACTTTTTAATCGTAAGGAAATCCAGCGGCAGATTACGGAAGCCCTCGCGTCTCCTGACCGGAAAAAGGTTTCCCTGCTCATGCTGGATATTGACAACTTTAAAAGAATAAATGATACCTACGGACACCAGGAAGGGGATATGGTCATCCGCGCCCTGGCAAACCTGCTGCAAAACGAACAGAGCATCAGCGGGGCGGATTTTTCGGCAGGAAGATGGGGCGGCGAAGAATTTATGATGCTTTTGAATAACACGGAACTGTCCACAGCCGTGTATATTGCGGAACTGTTCCGCCGGTGTTTTGCCAATACCACATATCCGCAGGCGAGACCGCAGACAGTAAGTATCGGGGTCACGCAGGCAAGGTCGGATGATACCGTGGACAGCTTGTGCGTGCGTGTGGACACTGCATTATATAAAGCGAAACAGACAGGAAAAAATAAAGTAGTTACAGCATAGGAATGTGCCAGATTTGTTTAGAACGGAGGTATAAAAATGGCAGTACATACACTGGAAAACGAGCAGATTAAGATCGGGGTAAACACGCACGGGGCAGAACTGAAATCCCTGGTCAGAAAGGATACGGGCACCGAATATATGTGGAATGCGGACCCGCAGTACTGGGGCAGAACCGCTCCGGTACTGTTTCCGTTTGTAGGCGGCGTAAACCGGCAGAAATTCCGTACAAAAGGAAAAGAATACCCGATGGGGCAGCACGGCTTCGCAAGGGACATGGATTTTGTACTGGAAAAACAGACAGAAAACGAGTTCTGGTTCATCTTAAGCTCCGGCGAAAACACACTGGAAAAATACCCGTATGAATTTATATTAAAAACAGGCTACAGGCTGAAGGGAGACAGTGTGGATGTCATCTGGCAGGTGGAAAATCCGTCAGACGAAGAACTCCCGTTTTCCATCGGAGGCCATCCGGCATTTAACTGTCCGCTGGAAGAAGGAAAAAAACAGACGGATTATAAGCTTTCATTTGATGTAAAAGGTCCGCTCGTAAGCACGCGGTTAAAGGATGGGCTTGCATCAGAAACAAGGGATACCTTTACGCTGCAGGACGGTTATCTGCCCATAACACCGGCACTGTTTGACAACGATGCGCTGATAATCGAAAACCAGAATGTTACAAAGGTAGCGCTCTGTGACGAAAATGGACGCGCATATCTGACCGTTTCAATGGACGCGCCGCTGTTTGGCATCTGGTCGCCAGTGGGCAAAAATGCACCGTTTATCTGTATTGAGCCGTGGTACGGACGCTGCGATAAAGAGGGTTTTGAAGGAGATTTAAAGGAGCGTGAATGGGGAAACCTCCTTGTAGCCGGACAGAAGTGGAACGCCTTCTTTACCATTAGTGTATAAAGATTAAAATTTAACTAAAAAAACCTAAAAAATACTGTACAACTGCTTATATTTAATGTTATAATAAA
>CAYNOE010000259.1:0-4421 GCA_964398745.1 uncultured Lachnobacterium sp. | reverse complement strand
GGCAAAATGAAAGCGGTTGTTAATTTCGCAGGGATTATTTCCTATTATAAGGATGAGAAACTGATTCTTCGTGAATATTTCCGGTCGTATGACGGGACACTTTCGAGGGAAAGCCGCTGTACAAAGGTGATTAACCGTGAGTGGAAAGGAATTACCGGCGGAAGTGAATTTTCTCTGAATTTGAAATTTGAAAGTAATGCAGGGGAAAAAATCTTTGGAATGGGACAGTACCAGCAGGAGTGCATGGAGTTAAAGGGATGTGTGCTGGAGCTGGCGCAGCGCAATTCACAGATTTGTGTACCGTTTGCCGTTTCTTCCCTTGGATATGGCTTTTTGTGGAATAATCCGGCAGTCGGGCGTGTGACCTTTGGGAAAAATTATACGGAATGGATTGCGCAGGCAACGAAGGAAATGGATTACTGGATTACAGCGGCAGACACACCGAAGCAGATACTGGAAAATTATACCTCTGTAACCGGACGCGCAGAAATGTTTCCGGAGGAACTGATGGGGTTGTGGCAGTGCAAGCTGCGGTACAGGACGCAGGAGGAAGTGCTGTCTGTGGCGCGTCAGTATCAGAAAGAGGGAATTAAGATTGACCAGATTGTAATAGATTTCTTCCACTGGACCGTACAGGGAGACTGGAAATTTGATGAAAAATATTGGCCGGATCCGAAAGCAATGGTGGATGAGCTGCACGAAATGGGAATAAAGGTCATTGTTTCCGTATGGCCGTCAGTTGACCGCAAAAGTGAAAACTTCTGGCCGATGCTGGAAAAAGGCCTGCTGATCCGCACCGAGCGGGGTGCCATGCAGACCTATGATTTTCAGGGAGACTGTGTGGAAATTGATGTTTTTAATCCCGAAACAAGGAAATATGTCTGGTCTGTCTGCAAAAAGAATTACTATGACTACGGAATCGATGCATTCTGGCTGGATAATTCCGAACCGGACTATGGAGTTTATGATTTTGACCACTACCGTTACTGTGACGGTCCGGCGCTTGCCATCAGCAATATGTATCCGCAGATGTACAGCCGCGTGTTTTATGATGAAATGAGCAAAATCCAGAAAGCGCCTGTTGTAAATCTGCTCCGCTGTGCATGGGCAGGTTCCCAGAAATATGGAAATGTAGTCTGGTCGGGCGATGTTCCAAGCACCTTTGAAGCTTTTGCCGACCAGATACAGTGCGGGCTGAACATGGGACTTGCAGGTATACCGTGGTGGACAACGGACATTGGCGGTTTTATGACGGATGATGTAAACGATCCGGATTTCAGGCAGCTTCTGATCCGCTGGTACCAGTTCGCGGTTTATTCCCCGGTACTGCGTATGCACGGCGACCGCGGACCTTACAACATTCCGGCTCTTGATGACAGGGACTGGGGCGGCGGATATCTTCATACCGGACAGCCGAACGAACTCTGGAGCTATGGTGAGGAAAATTATAAGATTATGAAGCACTACTATGATATCCGGATGTCATTGCATGAGTATATCAGGGAGTTGTTTGCCGAGGCACATATGAACGGTTCCCCGCTGATCCGTGCCATGTTCTATGAATTCCCGCAGGATGAAAAATGCTGGGAGCTTCAGGACCAGTATATGTTCGGGGAAAAATATCTGGTTGCTCCGGTGCTGCACCTGAATGAACTTAAACGTGAAGTCTACCTGCCAGAAGGAAAGTGGAAACTGACTTCCAGCGGAGAAATTTATGATGGAAGCAAAACGGTCTGCGTGGATGCACCAATTGAATATATGCCTGTGTTTGAACGGGAATAAGATTTTGAAAGGAACTGGTTTTGGTGAAAGCTGCGGAAAGATTAAAGAGTGAATAGGATGGCAAATATTATACCAGTAAACGAATTTCATAATCCGGCACTCGACATTTATGCCAGAACGCCGGAAGTGCAGCTCCTCCGTTACCGGGAACCGAAACCTGGAATTTTTATTGCAGAGAGTCCAAAGGTAATTGAACGCGCACTGGATGCAGGGTATGAGCCAATATCTTTTCTGATGGAGCCGCAGCATGTGCAATCGCAGGGAAAGGAACTTTTGAAGCGCTGTCCTGATGTGCCGGTCTATGTGGCAGAGCTTGAAGTGTTAAATGAACTGACAGGGTTTTCACTGACACGGGGAATGCTCTGCGCAATGAACCGGAAACCGCTTCCGGCAGTAAAAGAAGTGTGCAAAAATGCAAAAAGGATTGCTGTTCTGGAAAACGTCGTAAACCCAACTAATGTCGGAGCGATTGTGCGTTCCGCTGCGGCACTTGGCATGGATGGAATTTTATTTACATCCGGCTGCAGTAATCCCTTGTACCGAAGGGCAGTCCGCGTCAGCATGGGAACCATATTTCAGATTCCATGGACGATAATGGATGCAGGGGACTGGCCGGGTCCGGGAATGGACAAGCTTCGGTCGCTTGGTTTTACAACGGCGGCAATGGCACTTTGCGATGATTCTTTAAATATTGAAGATAAAAGACTTCTTTCTGAGGAAAAAATGGCAGTAATTCTTGGTACGGAAGGAGACGGACTCGCTGCCGGCACGATTGCAGCATGTGATTTTACAGTTCGGATTCCCATGTCGCATGGCGTGGATTCCCTGAATGTGGCGGCTGCAAGTGCCGTGGCATTCTGGCAGCTGCGGAAACAGCTATGAGGTTTGGAGGTTCTAAAAGTTTTGGGACTGTAATCCCAAAACTGTTGTTTTTTAAATAGTTTTGGGATATACTAATCGTATTATACAAGGCGGAGGCATTGCCATGATTATACAAAGACCAGAATATTTAAAAAAACTGATAGCATTTAAAGATAAACAACTCATAAAGGTAATCACGGGTATCCGTCGCTGTGGAAAATCAACCCTGCTGGAAATGTATCAGGAATACCTGAAAGAACATGAGACCGCCGATGAACAGATCATTTCAATCAATTTTGAAGATTTGGACTATGAAGAACTGACGGACTACCGGAAGCTTTATGCCTATCTGAAAGAAAGACTGGTAAACGGAAAAATGACTTATGTCTTTCTGGATGAAGTCCAGCATGTTTCTGATTTTCCAAAGGTTGTTGACAGTCTGTATATCAAAAAGAATGTAGATATATATATTACCGGCTCCAATGCATATATGCTTTCTGGTGAAATTGCAACCCTGCTTTCCGGAAGATATGTGCAGATAGAAATGCTTCCCTTGTCTTTTAAGGAATATATGGAAAGTACTGGCAGTATGAACGACCGTGGTATCAAGTATGCAGAATATCTGGAAAACAGTTCTTTTCCCTATGCACTTGAGTTGAAAGGACAGCCGAACGAAATCCGTGATTATCTGGAAGGAATCTACAACACGATTGTTGTAAAAGACATTGTAAACAGAAAAAAAATCACAGATACCATGATGCTTAAAAGTGTCCTGAGATTTGTGTTCGATAATATCGGCAGCCCCCTGTCCTCAAAAAAAATTGCAGATACCATGACTTCAGGCGGTAGAAAAATTGATACGAAAACAGTTGAAAAATATCTGGAAAGCCTGGCCGAAAGCTATATTATCTATCAGGCAAAACGATATAATATTAAAGGTAAGCAATATCTGAAAACCCTTGAAAAATATTATGTTGTTGATATTGGGCTGAGATATATGCTGCTGGGTTCAGCTCAGGCTGACTCAGGCCATATTCTGGAAAATATCATATATCTGGAATTATTGCGGCGCGGTTATGACGTTTATGTCGGAAAAGTTGGTGAATATGAAGTTGATTTTGTTGCCAGGAACCATAAAGGAACTATTTATTATCAGGTTGCTTTATCGGTACACGATGAGACAACCCTTCAAAGGGAATTAAGACCATTGATGGCAATCCATGACCACTATCCAAAATTCATCCTGACACTTGATGATGAGCCTGAGGCACAGTATGATGGTATCCGTCGTATCAATGCACGGGACTGGCTGCTTGGACTTACGGACTGAGATAATAAACGGTTAAAAAAGTCAGTTAAGAAATTTTAATGACTTTTGGCATAGTTTGCAGTAAAATGGATTTATAGATAATATACAGAGAAAGGGTGGTTATATGCTGACGATTTTATTTTGTGTGGCAATGGTATGGCTGATATGGAAGATAGTTCTTCTGGGATTAAAGATGACATGGGGAATAGCCAAATTCTTCGGTGCTGTCATCTTACTGCCTATATTTTTGATTGGACTCGTATGTGTCGGACTGATATACATAGCGATTCCATTGCTGGTGGTTGCCGGACTTGTGGTTTTGATTAAGGGACTTGCGGATGCATAAACAAATGCCTGGTAGTATATGCTCTAAGTGACTTCTCAATTATGATTTTTCATGGAAAGTGAAGCAGACACTTAGGGCATTTTTTACGCAGGGAGGACAATGCTATTCAAAAAAGCAAGGAGT
>CAYNOE010000258.1:1319-4422 GCA_964398745.1 uncultured Lachnobacterium sp. | reverse complement strand
TGCTTCGGTGCAAATGCAGAGGGGGTTTCCTTTGCCATCATCTTAAGCAACCTGTTGGTACCAATTATTGAAAAATTCACAGTTCCAAATGCGTTTGGAGTTGTAAAGGTAAAGGAGGCAAAGAAGAATGAATAAAAAAATTGTACATGACGCTTTGGTTTTAACTGCCTTTACACTGGTGCTTGGCCTGATTCTGGGCTTTGTTTATGAAATAACAAAAGCACCGATTGAAAAAGCAAATGAAGAAACTGCAAGGGAAGCTTACCAGACGGTTTTTGAAAATGCTGACAGCTTTACCAAACAGGAGTATGACAAGGATGAAGCTGACAAAATGGTTGCAGATGCAGGATACAGTGATACCATTGATGATGTGGAGCTTGCAGCGGATGAAGGCGGCAATGCACTTGGCTATGTCATTACGGTAACTGCAAAGGACGGAAGCCAGGGAAGCATTACCTTTTCCGTTGGCATCCAGAATGACGGTACCGTGAACGGCTACTCCATCACTGATATTGCAGAGACTCCGGGGCTTGGTATGAAAGCCGAGGAAGAGGAGTTCTACAGCCAGTTTAAGGGAAAGAATGTTTCTGAATTTACTGTTGTAAAGCAGGCTCCTTCTGCTGACAATGAAATTGAGGCTATCACAGGCTCCACCATTACCTCAAAGGCAATGGCAAACGGATGTAATGCTGCAATCTATTACTTCCAGAATGCGTTAGGAGGTGCAGGAAATGAATAAATATACAGAGCGTATTTATAACGGTGTGATTAAGGAGAACCCGACTTTTGTCCTGATGCTTGGTATGTGTCCGACACTTGCGGTTACATCTTCAGCCATCAACGGGCTTGGAATGGGACTTTCCACACTGGTGGTTTTAGTATTCTCCAACCTTTTGATTTCCCTGTTCCGTAAAGTGATTCCAAACGGCGTGCGTATTCCTGCGTTCATCGTAATCGTGGCATCACTTGTTACAGTGGTACAGCTTTTAATGCAGGCATATCTGCAGTCCTTATCCAAATCACTGGGTGTTTATATCCCTCTGATCGTGGTAAACTGTATTATTCTGGGACGTGCGGAAAGCTATGCTTACAAAAACGGACCGCTGGAGTCTGTATTTGACGGAATCGGAATGGGACTTGGATTTACTGTCGGACTTACGATTATCGGTTTAATCCGTGAGATTCTTGGCGCAGGTACATTTTTTGGTCTTGCATTCCTTTCTTCCATTGAAGGATATACACCAGCTACCATCTTTATTATGGCTCCGGGAGCTTTCCTTGTACTTGGATTTTTAGTTGCTGGAATGAATATTGTCCGCAAAAAAATGGATGCAAAAGGCAAGCCACTTGCAAAACCGGCAGGATGTTTATCCGGCGACTGCGCAACCTGCGGCATGTCTGCAGGATGTACAGGTAAAAGCAGCGCATCCGAAAAATCTGAATAAGGAGGAGAGAAGAGATGAGTACATTAGCATCATTATTACTGATTGCGGTATCTTCTGCAATCGTAAACAACGTAGTGTTAAGTCAGTTTCTCGGCATCTGTCCTTTCCTTGGTGTTTCCAAAAACACAAAGACAGCAGCCGGCATGGGCGGGGCCGTAATCTTCGTTATTACGATTTCATCCTTTGTAACCGGACTGATTTATAAATTTGTACTTGCAAATTCAGCACTGCTGAAGAAGGGGATTGACCTGCGGTTTTTGCAGACAATCGTATTTATCCTTGTAATTGCAGCCCTGGTACAGTTTGTTGAAATGTTTTTAAAGAAGCAGATGCCGCCACTGTATGAGGCACTCGGCGTATATCTTCCGCTGATTACCACCAACTGTGCGGTGCTTGGTGTGGCATTAAACTGTGTTACCTATGAGTATAATCTGCTGGAGAGTGTCGTATATGGTTTTGCCATAGCAGTAGGATTTTTTATTGCAATTGTACTTATGGCAGGAATTCGTGAGAAAATTGAATACAATGATATCCCGAAACCGTTCCAGGGGACAGCAATCGTGCTCCTGACGGCATGTCTGATGTCAATTGCATTCATGGGATTCTCAGGAATGATATAGGAGGAAAAGACATATGAATATTACTGCAATTATTGTAGCGGCCCTTGTTGTAGGCTGCGTAGGAATTATTCTGGGATTTTTCCTCGGTGTATCTGGAGAAAAATTCAAGGTTGAGGTGGATCCCCGTGAAGAAGCGGTACTCGGCGAGCTTCCGGGAAACAACTGCGGCGGCTGCGGTTATGCCGGATGTTCCGGACTTGCGGCTGCAATTGTAAAAGGCGAAGCCCCGGTCGGTCAGTGTCCGGTCGGCGGTGATCCTGTGGCTGCCAAAATCGGAAAAATCATGGGAGTATCCGCAGGAGCAGGTGTAAAGAAGGTGGCATTCGTAAAATGCGCCGGTACCTGCGAGAAAGCAAACAGAGATTATGAATATACCGGTATTACGGACTGTACCGCAATGGCATTTGTACCAAACGGCGGTCCGAAATCCTGCAACTATGGATGTCTTGGCTATGGCACCTGCGTAAAAGCATGTCCGTTTGACGCCATCCATATCGTGGACGGCATAGCAAAGGTTGATGAGCAGGCATGTAAGGCATGCGGCAAGTGTGTTGCAGCATGTCCGAAACATCTGATTGAACTGGTACCTTATGAAGCCGTACATCTTGTACAGTGCAATTCCAAGGATAAAGGCAAGGATGTTATGGCAGCCTGCTCCGTAGGATGCATCGGATGCCATCTGTGCGAAAAGAACTGTCCGAACGATGCGGTTCATGTAATTGATAATGTGGCATACATTGATCAGGAAAAATGTACCGGCTGCGGCATCTGCGCAGAAAAATGTCCAAAGAAAATAATTGCCTGACGTAAGGGGGACCGGCTCTTGGCCGGGGGATTCCTTACGTCACACAGCATAAAGCCAGCCAGTAACGTAGTGGAGAACAAGGACCGGCTCCTGGCCGGGGGATTCCTTTACGTCACACAGCATAAAGCCAGCCAGTAACGTAGTGGAGAACAAGGACCGGCTCCTGCCGGGGGATTCCTTACGTCACACAGCATAAAGCCAGCCAGTAACGTAGTGGAGAACAAGGACCGGCT
>CAYNOE010000258.1:0-1219 GCA_964398745.1 uncultured Lachnobacterium sp. | reverse complement strand
GCCAGCCAGTAACGTAGTGGAGAACAAGGACCGGCTCCTGGCCGGGGGATTCCTTACGTTATTTGTCATAAGGAGGGACCCGGCAAAGCCGGGAGGATTCCTTGTGATCTGAAAAACAAAAACTCCTGCAACCAGCAGGAGTTTTTGTTATTCTTATCTTTAATTTTCTGTAAATATAATTTCATCCCCGATTCCGGAACTCTTCATTATTTTTCCATCCTCCGTTACAAAAACTGCCTCTACACCGTCTGTTTTTTCTACCAGATTCATCCCTTCCACTGCGCCGAGTGCAAAGACTGTTGTGCTTAATGCATCGCCGTCCATGGAGCTTTTACTGATGATTGTAACCTGGTACAGGTTATTGTCCACGGGATATCCGGTTTTCGTATCCAGAATATGATAGTAGAGTTTATCATCCACACGGTAATAGCGTTCATAGACTCCTGAGGATACCACGGAGGCATCCTGAACTTCCAGTTTTCCAAGGCTCGTACCGGCTTCGGCAAACGGCTTCTGGATGCCGATTGCATAAGGTGTACCGTCCGCCTTCGGACCGAGTGTGAGGATATTCCCGCCAAGACTGATGATCCCGCTTGTAATTCCTTCACTGGTCAGATATTCACGCATTTTATCTGCAATATAGCCCTTTGCAATTCCACCCAGGTCAATCTTTGCCTTGGAATCCGTCAGTTTTACTTCGTTTCCCCGGATTTTTACGGAATTATAATTGACATGGGAGATGGCTTTTTTTATTTCATCATCCTCCGGAAGGACAGAAGACTCCGCTTCGTTATTTTCGGTTTCCAGATTTTCAGCTATTTCTGAAAAATTCCATAATGAAGAAAGTTCACCGATTGTAATATCGAATTTCCCGTCGCTTAGTTCTCCATAACGGATTCCGTCCTGTAAAAGCCGGGCTGTATCATCACTGACCGTTACGTATTTTCCGGCAGAGGCATTAATCTGTGAAATTTCACTGTCCTCAATGGTATTGGAAAATTTCCTTTCATAGTCGCCTGCGAGGGCGAAACAGGAATCAATGTATTTTTCGTTATCTGTTCCATAAAGTGTAATTGTAATAATCGTATCAAAATAAAATCCGGTTTTCGAAACTCTTTTTTCTTCGGATGCACAGCCCGAAAACACTGAAGTAATGAAAATGACTGTAAGAATCAGAACTGTTTTTAATTTTTTCATAATATTTATTCCTTAATAAATG
>CAYNOE010000257.1:0-4425 GCA_964398745.1 uncultured Lachnobacterium sp. | reverse complement strand
GACATATTACCTGTACAGTGACTTGTCGTCAGTTTCCTAACTTGACATTCGCTCCGCGGAAAAACCTGCCACAGTGGACAGCAACCTCACGTTTCACAGCTATCATGCCACAGCAAGGCTTATTATACATGACATTTTTGGAAAATGCAAGTATTTTTTTATTTTTTTCGTAATTATTCCCGCCTCGTACATTCTGATTTATACAATCTGTGAGGTCTTATGTTTATCATGATACAAATGATACAAAAAGAGAACAAGACATACGATACCCACAATCCATGCCGGAACTGCAGCTATATTCCGTATCTTCCCCTGCTTCATGTATGTCCGGTAATCCGCATAGCTTTCAAACATGGCTGAAAATGGAAGCTGTTTATCCTCATACCCGAATACACCGACAAGCCCAATCTGTTTGCCGCAGGAAGGGCACCGTTCTCCCCCAAATTCCACTTTACAGTGCCTGCAGGATGGAGACTCTATTTTTCCAAGTCCCCATACCGGCAGGTTGTTTCCTATAAGAATAAAGATAAGTGCAAGTATTAAAAAAATCCATTTTTTATTCATAACGCCTTCTCCTTTTTAACATTCCTTTTAGTATTATCATAACAGAAAAAATAAAATTTCTTGCCCTTCTCCTTATTCTATTATAGAATAATTTATGAAATTGTAAAACATTTTCCATAAGTAAATTACAATCTAAAGGAGAACGATTATGTGGTTAGCCGACAGATGGACGGATTATGAAGTAATTGACTGTTCTAAAGGAGAAAAACTGGAAAGATGGGATAAGTACATACTGGTAAGACCGGATCCCCAGGTCATCTGGGATACCCCGAAAACGGAAAAAGGATGGAAACACAAAAACGGGCATTACCACCGCAGCGAAAAAGGCGGCGGCGCCTGGGAGTTTTTTGATTTGCCGCAGGAATGGACAATTCATTATCCGCTTGCAACCGGAAAAGAACTGACCTTTCATTTAAAGCCGTTCAGTTTTAAACATACGGGAATTTTTCCGGAACAGGCTGCAAACTGGGACTGGTTTTCGCAGCTGATCCAGACGGAAACGAAAAAAGGACACGAAATTAAAGTGCTGAATTTATTTGCATATACCGGAGGGGCCACACTTGCCGCAGCTGCTGCCGGAGCACATGTGACACATGTGGATGCCTCCAAAGGCATGGTAAACTGGGCAAAAGAAAACGCGGTTTCTTCCGGGCTTAAGGACGCAAAAATCCGCTGGCTTGTGGATGACTGCGTGAAATTCGTGGAGCGGGAAATCCGCCGGGGAAACCATTATGACGCAATTATTATGGATCCGCCGTCCTATGGCAGAGGCCCGAAAGGGGAAATCTGGAAAATTGAGGACAGCATCTATCCGCTGCTTCTGCTATGCAGGAAACTTCTTGCGGACAAACCTCTGTTTTTCCTTGTAAACTCTTATACTACCGGACTGCAGCCTGCGGTTTTATCCTATATGATAAACACCGTATTAAAGCCTTACCACGGCACGGTACTTGCTGATGAAGTCGGACTTCCCGTTTCCGCAAACGGTCTGGTACTTCCGTGCGGAGCCAGCGGGCGGTTCTGGCTGTAAAGGCCATGACAGGTGATACTTCCAAAAATCCGGTTCTAAAAAACAGATGGTTTTGAAGGCAGATACTGTACTGCAATCCGGTTTTCCGGCTTTACATCACACAAATAAATCACCGTCAGGAAAATCCATTCCAGCGGTTTCATCAGAATATAGACTATATCCGCTGCCAGCTTTGTGCGAATCAGCCGTGAAAGCGGAAATCCATATGTATCATATATCCTTCTGATAAAACGGTGAAACCCCGGCGTTTTTTCCTCTATAATCTGCTCAAACGCATTGGCAATGCAGAGCTGCCGGTTGACTACCACACGGTGCCCGTTACGTTCCCCCATACGGACTGGTTTCACAATTTTTGCATGGCCGCCTGCCGCCACCGTACATAAATAGTGCTCTGACGCTTCTGCATTCGGCGGTCCGACCTGTTCTGACAGACGCCAGTCGGCGGTCTGTGTCCATGCTTTTATAATATCATCAGGTCTTTGTCCAAACAGCATTAATAAACATAAAACAATCCCAAGCAGCGGCAGGGCAAGAATCAGGGCTGCCACCGGCCAGCAGACGGCATTCTGCAGACGTCTGTCCAGCACGGACAAAAACGGTTTATCACTTATCTGGATTTTACCCTGCTCTTTCAAAAACTGCCACTCCGCAATTTTGTACCTTATGACTTTCAGGGCAATCAGAATACAGTTAAGCGGAATCACGCAAAGAAAGTAACTGACCATATTATCCAGGGTTTCGAAAACCTGGATACACCACATTACACACTGCGATATTCCCAGATACATTGCAGACATGGAAAGTACAATCACCAGGGGGGACATATTTTCCAGCTTACACCTGGAAAGCACCAGATATCCGGCAATCCCCACGGCGCAAAGAGCCACAACCGTCAGCTCTGCCCCAGACCACACGGGCCGGTGTTTCTGGTTATTATACACTATCTCATGCCAGTCTGCGCGTGTCATTATTCCCATAATATATAACCCAAACCCCGCACAAAAATGATAACATATACCTGCAGACAGTGTTAAATATTCAAACCTTTTCAGCTTCTGTCTCCACACCATATCTTTGGGCATAACAAATAAAACCGTTAAATTGATCAGTGTAAGAAGCAGCGGATAGAGTATAAATATCCCCATAATCATACCTGTCCAAATCCCTTGTAAGATTTGAGATACCAAATATATGGAAGAACCATAAACATGAACAGGCTCCTGCAGGCTTTTTATTACTCCGAATATTAATATCACAAACATACAGCCTGCCCCCACGCCTGCCGCAGCAATGAAAGAAGAAAGCACCGGTTTTTCATATATAAATTTTTTTATCTGCTTCATTCTTTTCTCCCCTGTGTTCACAGAATCCGTTTCTTTCGTAACATCAAAAGAATAATCACGCAGATAACCACAATAATCCCGCAAATAATCATAAATCCATGCGCAGTATTTGCAAGCGGAACCCATTCTGCATCCACATTCATGCCATAAATTCCCGATACAACTGTAGGAATCGCCATAACCAGCGTAATAATGGTCAGGGATTTCATAATATTGTTCATCCGGTTGTTAATAACGGAAGAAAGCAGTTCCCTCGTTCCGTTTATAATATCACGGTAGATTACCGTCATTTCAATCGCCTGCTTGTTTTCCACGATTACGTCATCCAGCAGTTCCTTGTCCTCCGGGTACTGCTCAAGGCGTTTATAGCGGGTAAGACGGTCGAGCACCACGCCGTTTGCGCGGAGGGATGTTGCAAAGTATACAAGGGTGGATTCCAGCTCATGCAGTGCAACCAGATCCGACTCTTCCGTGTCATCCCCGACACGTTCCTCAATCTCCGTACGCTTCTTGTCAATAATGCGCAAATCACTCTGGTAGAGAACTGCAATCCGGTAGAGAATCTGGTACACAAAACGCAGTTTCTTTTTCGTGCTGAATTCCCGCACACGGTTATTTAAAAAAGCCTGCAGCACCGGCGTATCTTCCGTACATACCGTTACAATTTCATCGGCAGTCAGGATAATACCGAGAGGAATTGTGGTATAAGATTCTTTCTCATGGTGGATTTCTATGGAAGGGACATCGACCAGAATTAATGTATAACCGTCCTCCAGCTCAATACGTGAACTTTCCTCCTCATCCAGTGCGGCAAGAACATCTTCAATATCTACGCCAAGTGATTCCGCGACTTTTTTTCCTTCCGCAACACTTGGATTAACCATCTGTATCCAGACACCATCCTGTATTTTCTGCTCTTCATGAAGCTTCCGGTCATCCGTCCTGTAATATTTAACCATAGGAATCCTCCTTTCTCTTTCATGCAGTGTGTAATCAGTAAGCAAGCTTTCCATGAGCAGGAACCTGGAACCTGGCAGTAGACACAAAATTCCGTCACTCAAATTATACGCTTCAGAGTACCCTGTGCAGTTTTCCAACCAGACTTTTATTCCTTGTCATGGACAGGTTATTTAAGAACAGCACATCCTGCACTTTCTTTTTTTCCGCCAGTTCACAGATGCTCCCCATCCAGTAACGGTAATCAATCATGTAAATGGTCTGGTAATGATCAACCAGAAACGGAACAAACGCATTTCCAAAAGATTCCTTTACAACTATGCAGGAACTGCCGTCATCCAGATCTTTGTTTTTGATTACGGTATACGGGTTATCGCCCGCAGCAAACGTGCTGTACTTTAAACCGGCATCATAATCACTTACATCATAAATTATGGGCCAGTCATACTTTGTCCCATCGGATGCGGTTACATGCATGATACTGTCTGCATGCGGATAATAGACTGTTACCGCATCCGGATTTTTTTTTAA
>CAYNOE010000256.1:0-4446 GCA_964398745.1 uncultured Lachnobacterium sp. | reverse complement strand
CGCCATATGTTTAATAAAAAAGAAAATTAAGTTAATATTCACTAAATTACAATTTATCGCTATCTCACCCCAGCATATCTAATCGGCTTCCGTTCCATATCGCGCAAGGCATAGGCAATCGCGTCCATTGCGTGGTCGTTGCCGTCTTGGGGTTCGTCAATAGTCTTGCCAGTAGACTTCTTCACTCGCCATTGGTAGGTTAGATACTCACGCTCAAGGTCTTTATCTTCGGCGAGGTAGTGGACTTTGCGCTCTTGAACGAGGTTGATATTATAAAGTTTACCATTGGTCTTACCTGACGCACTCTTGTCGCAAGGTATTGCGCGTAACCCCGCCTCTTGGAGGTCTTTAATCATTTCCGGTTTAGCGTTATCGCAGACGAAAAGCCCCTCTTGTTCAGCATTAATCGCTTGGGCGCGCGCCACAATTTCTTTACTGGTAAGAAAACTCTGATAGAGTTTAGTTTTGAGGTAGATTTCTCGGTTATCGTCCTCGCAGATTGCCATAATGGTCGTGGGGTCATTATAGCCAAAGTCCACCCCATAGCGTTTTAACGACATTGAGATACCTTTGTAGGTATCGTGACGGAGCCAACCCTGATAAACATTACCCTCAAGCGCGCCGATTTCCCCAAGCCCATAAACCCGCCACCAGTTGCTTGTACCATCGCCCTTATGTTGGAGCAGGTCGGCGAGAATACTTGGTGGCAAACCCTCATTATCGAGGTAAGTCAGCTTCTCAAACGCCCAGTCGGTGCGCTTACGCATAACTTCAGTATGGACCCAAAACTCGTTAATCGGGTTGAAGTCCAGCCACGCCATCACCTCAGTACGGAGCATTAGTTGGTCGAACACGGCATACGGCACACGATACGCCTCGTTGATAAAGAGGTAATCACGCCCTGCGCCCAGCGCGTCGTCGGCTTCGCAAGAGAAGAACTCGACCACCGTGCCAGTCACTTTGTTCGTCCAGGTATGTTTTACCTTATTCTGGATGAAATACCGCTCGTAATTATGGCGCTTGAGCAACTTTTCCCAGTCGCGTATCACGCCTTTTTCTAAGTTGGGGTAGGTGTCGGACACTACGCTAATAATTTTATCGCATACCGCAAACGACAGGTCGCAAAGGTGTATTACCATTGCCGTAGTCTTTCCGGCTCGCGCCCCACCCTGAATAATGTTAATGCGCGCCGACATCGCCTCAATGCGTTTGAGGGCGGTAGTGTCCTGAAACATTATTTCTTCTTCGTCTTTTTACGAGTAGGTTTTTGCTTTGGCTCAATCGGTTTGGCTTGTGGCTCGGTGATAATTTGACGCGGAGAAAGCGGTATCGGCGCCTCGTAATTAGTCTGATCAACTTGTTGCTTCGGCATCCCGCTATCTTGATTAGTCAAACCGTTCAGGATCCGCCAGCGTTCCTCGGGCGTAAGTTTGTTTTGTGGCTCGGCAACATCTAGTAAGATCCGCGCCACGCTGCGCTCATACTCGCCAGCAGTTTCGTCGTCTATCAGAGCATAGAGTTCTTTTTGGTCGAGTTTTGCCACCTGTTGAAGTTTGAACCGCAAAGTATCTTCTTTCTTCCACGCGCCATTATGGCGTCGCTCGGGGTGCGCCTCAAAGCCCGCCGGCAACACGGTGCCGTTGAGCGGCGAGGGGTTATTGCGTCGGTTTTCTTCCGCTTGCTTTGTAGCGGGCACTTTCTTTTTAACAGAGGTCAATTTTTTAGCTTGTTTATCGCGTTTTATTGGCATAGGATACTCTCGCTTTCTTTAGTAATGACAATATCGGCGTGCGGGTTTTCTCGGTCAATACCGCCGTAGCGCACACTCGCCCCATAGAGGCTACTGGTGCTATCGTCGGTAATCACCCTAGCTCGTACCAATGCGTCGAGAATAGAGGTTAGTTGATTATCAAGGTCGCGCCGGTGTGCGTCTGGCTCATAAATCGTCACCGCAATACTACACGGACACAAATCTTTATCAGTATAGGCGCCATCTAATTGTTCCATAAACGACGCCACCATATCGGCTTCATTACGCTTGGCAGTATCATTACTGGTAATATAATTTCTACCTGTCCGGCGGTCTTTGCGAATAATTTTGCTATTCTTTTTGCTAATCACTACACCTTTGTAGTTAAGTTGTAATTGACTGATCATCGTCGCTTCGCTCCTCTGCTATCTGCGTCGCTCGGAATAACGCCCGCAAGCGGTCGTTCTTCACTCGCTTTCCTCGATAGTTCATTATTCTTTTCCTTTATCACTTCTACATCTTCCGGTATACTCAACCCACCGCTATAACTCTGAACTTCAATATCGTGCTTATACGCCAGTTGACGACAGTCGGCTAAACTTTCGATTTTTTGTTCTTTAAGCGCCCGAATAAATGGCTTCCATTTGCGGGTATAGTCGCCTAGTCCACGGTCGTACCAGCGGTGAAACATCAGGCTAGTACTGCCAGATTTCACAATGACGGTATGTTTGTCGCGAAACATAATGGTCAGTTCGCCAATGTAGCGAACTTGGGGTCTGAATTGTACTTGATTTATATTTGGCATTTGCCTCCTTCTAGAAAGTTAGATAACAAAAAAAACAGAGCGTACTTGGCTCTGCTCATTTTCTGGTAATTTAGTGTTAGATCTCTGTCTGCGGGAGGAGATAGATTATAGCGGGCGCGGAGTTCAGTCAAGGTCGCTGCGCTCGCTTGACTTCACTCCTTATGCGCCCGCTGGGGTTCTACTATCTCCCGCAGCAGAGATTTTTATGCGTAAGCGGCTTGGTGGGGGTGGGTCGCCGTGGTTTTGGCTTGTGTTCGTCCCGCCCTGCCTGTGGGGGTTGGCGGTGCGGGGCTTGCGCCCCGCCCCCACCGAACCGCTCGGCGCTTCTATACGGTTGCGTGTTGCTCGGCTAGTGCGCGATAGTGCTTGATAGCCTGCCGGCTCGTATAGCCGAGATAGTCGCGCTTGCCCTCGCTTCCAAAAATCGTAATACGACCGGTGTGGATGTTGCGCGTGGCATAATATATCGGCTCGTAGATAGGTGCGTCGGTCGGGTGTTTGACATATACCCGCTTATCGGCGTCAGTGAGAGTTTTAGGGTCATATAGGTTGGTTTTCATTTTAGCGTCCTCCTTTATAGATATAGTTGTGTTCGCCGACACGCTCCGTGATTTGGTAGCCCGCGAAGCGATCGCCCGCGAGTTTGCGGGCGCGCTCCGCCCACTCTGTCGCTCGATATTGTGCCATAAAATACGCAACTTTAGCGGGGTGATTTTTGAAACCGACAACCGCCCGAAAGCGATGTTGCGGGAACTTTTTATTCTCTTTGATGGCGTCGAGGTTGCTAGCGTCGTCGATTTTATCGCTTAAAATTAGCGCACACGCTTGATAGAGGGCACGGGCTTGAACATCTAGCCAAGTTTCGTTTTTATTTGGCGGGAGTTCGCCGTGTTTCTTCGCGCGTTGTTCCGATGGAGTAGCGAGGCGGTCGCAGATGTCGCGGTTATAAATTAGCGAACATCCACCGAAACTATATTCCCGCCAGTTTGCGGCGCCATTGAGAAGCTGCTTGACTGTCGGTCGTCCCTCTATACCGTTCTCGCGGACGCGTCCTAGCAGTTCGCGGGCGTATTCTTTAACACCTTCGTTCCAAGCGCTACTCATTGTTCGCCCCCTCGAATAGCTCGCGGAACTCGCCATAGCAAAGCCCCTCGCGCCCAATATCTGCGCCGTATAACCCGCCGAGGCTCTGCCATCCGTCGTTATTAGTGAGCCGATAAAAGCGCACCTCCTGCTCGCCGTTCTTTACGATATAGTTATCGCGAATTAGCGCGAAAGCACCAAACAGTTCTTCCATACTGCGCGCATAGATGTCGCAACTTGTACCTGCGCCAATAAACTGGAGTTGGTAAGCGGGCGCTTCATAAACAGTCGCAAGGTCGGTAAACTCGACAGGGATGTTGTGAAGTTTAAGCATTATCTTCGCCCTCCGTGTATTCGTTGACGCCAGTTTTAACGACTGGGACGATGCGTCCGTTGCCCATATCGGCCATAAAGTCGCCACGCGGGGTCTTGTATAGTGTCGGTTTTGCGCCTTTTGGGCGCGGACTTTTAGCAGTTTTTGCCATCTTTTACTCCTATATTATATATTATCTTTACTCTTTCATTATAGCACGAACGACGCATAGAAACAATACTTTTTAAGGGGTAAAATTGACATTTTTGGCGCATTTTTTGCGACAAACCATAATCGTTAATAGTCGCCAACAAAAACATAGACGGAATAGACCATCAAAAATCACTCCGCAGGCGGAGGCTACGCCTCGCCCGCTCCGTGGATCACCGCACAAAGTGCGGTTCTAAAAATGAGCATAATTATTCTAACTGTAAATGCACACAACTAAAAGCCGTATGTGCGGAGC
This sequence comes from uncultured Lachnobacterium sp., assembly GCA_964398745.1. Classification (GTDB taxonomy): domain Bacteria; phylum Bacillota; class Clostridia; order Lachnospirales; family Lachnospiraceae; genus Roseburia. The sequence continues at coordinate 29 of CAYNOE010000256.1, read as the reverse complement.
GTTGAAAAACCGCCGACTTCGCGCCGGGG
>CAYNOE010000255.1:0-4491 GCA_964398745.1 uncultured Lachnobacterium sp. | reverse complement strand
GGCAGATTTCATTTTTCTTTTTATCCCGCTGCATGACCACTTCATCTTCATAATGTTCCTTCCCGTCCAGTTCAATTGCCAGGACAGGCATCTCGTTTTGACCCAGTACTTCATAGACTACAAAATCAAACCGTCCGCTGTAAAACAGATCATTATAATCAGGATTTTCCCGGAATACGTGTGAAATCGCCACTTCTTTTTGTATTTTATATTTATTTTGTGACAGCCAGATATTTTCGAGGGCGTGTGTCAGGTTTTGTAAAAATGCATTTTCTGTGGCAGTGCTGAACGGTTTTACGCCAAGCGCCCTTGAGTTTGCATGTTTTTGTGTTACCGTGGACTGTCCGTTGGTTTTTACATACTGTACCAGTTCAAATAAATCATCATCCGCATTATTCTGGTGAAGGCGGTCCAGGTTTTGTGAGCTGGATAAAATAATCAGTTTGCTTACTGCGCGGGAAGTAGCCACATTAAGCAGTTCTTTATTATTTTTCAGCCATTCATAAGTGCCTGCCCTGGTCTGGTTTGTAATTGCGGTGGAAAAAAGCACAACGTCTTTTTCATCTCCCTGAAAAGCGTGAACAGTACCGCAGGTTACGTTGGCGAGGTTTTCTTTTTTTACCATCTGTTCAATCAGAATTTTCTGGTTGGCAAAAGGCGTAATGACGCCGATGGATTTGTCCATATTTTGTGCTGCATAGCGTATGATTTCCACGGCCTCTGCAGGCGCGGTGTTTTTTTCGGCGGCATCATTCTCAGGTACATCAATATAGAGCAGCGGCTCTTTTTCATTATTTTTTGTTAAAATATGCAGCATTGAGTTATAGTATTTTTTGTTGTTGAACTCAATAATCTGTTTATTACAGCGGTAATGGTTGTGCAGAAGTATTTCATCACTGACGGCATCGCAGGCTAAAAATGTTTTGTAGACAGAATTTTTCCGGTAATCATATTCTTCGGAAATGCCGTATCTTTTTTTCAGCTTCTGGTTTACCAGCTCATCCAGCACGATTACAGGATTGAGCTGCTGCGGGTCCCCGACTAACATCAGGCTTTCCCCGCGTAAAACCGGAACAAGGGATACGGCGGTGTTGCACTGGCTTGCCTCGTCAATAATCGTCATATCAAACAGCGGTTCCGGCTCGCCCAGGCGGTGCGCTGAGATACAGGTGGTTGCAATAACCGGGAAAATCTTCTGCAGTTTTTTCAGGTTGCCGGAATCAGATAAATATTTTGCAAAGTTGCTTACCTGCATTTCATTGTTGTCCATCATGATGATATCTTTCAGATCTTTATTTTTCGGTTCGTTCAGCTTTTGAATATATTTTGCGGAGGTATAAAACAGGTATTTATTCAGCTCCTCCAGATTATCATCAAGCAAAGACATTGCCTCTTCATCTGTGATATTTCCGGCTTTTTCTATTTCGCGGTTTACCTGTTCAAGCTGGCGTCCGCTTAAGTCCGCCTGAAAAGGAATCATCTGCATTGTCTGCTTTCCCTTTTTTTCATATTCAAGCAGGCGGTTTAAGGTTTCACTCCGTTCACGTAAATCCAGTAATTCCTCGTATTTTTTTAACAGAGCGGACAGTTTTTTTGCCCGCTGGGTACGGTCATCTTTTTTACGGTCCAGTGTGCGTTCAAAAACAGTAATATTTCCTACCTGTTCGTAAAGCAGTTTCATATAAATAAGAGCCTCTTTTACTTTACCGTTGTTACCCAGACGCAGAATCGGAAACGGGATAATTTTACCATTGTATTTCATGGTGGAAAGCTTATCAAATACACCGTTAATCGGGTGGTTATTATAGGATGCAAATAACACGGTTTTGTTATTAAAAAAAGCCGTGACAATCGTATTTATTATGGTGTTTGTTTTTCCGGTTCCGGGAGGTCCCTGTATATAGGCAACCGGATATTTCATGGCATTATTGATTGCAAGAAGCTGGTCCATATTTATGTTATGGTTTACCAGGGCAATCGGGTATGCTTTTTTGCGGATGGGACGGCTTAATAAATCCCCAAAAAATGCCCTGAGGGGAACCGTTACTTTATCATTATGGTACATGTCAATAATGGCTTTGTATTCGCTGTGCAAATCCAGAGCAATATCCATGCCCAGCCCGATTATGTATGGCATATCATCCACACACGGTTTCTGGTTTTTTCTTGTAATACAGTCTTTGATTTTTTCCTGGTTTGTTTCAAAATTTTTTAACAGTTCATATTCATCGGCATCCAGAAATTTGCGGATACTTTTAACGGTTCCGTTTATTGTATATTCCGTACAGACCGTAATCTCACTGTCGGGACGCAGCAGTCTGTTTTTCACGTCAAGCTGCAGTTTTTTGTAAGCAAGTACATAAAGTCCTTCCGGGGTATGAATACTAAGCACATTCATGGCTAACTGTTGTATTTTAAGCCTGCCGTCTGCCTTTTTGGGCTCTTCTGACTTATACTGGAAATTCCTGACAATCGTCCGGAACTGTTCATCATTTAAGGAATAGGTTTCATCATGAAAGCTTTCCCGGTCCAGCATACGGATTAATTTAAAATCGGAATGGTAGGGAACAGTATCCATACGGTTGCACATTTCCAGATAATTTAATATTTTCAGATTTACTGTATGGTCAAATAATGTTTTATATTTATGCGGATTTAAATTAATGTCCTTCACAAGGTCCGCGTTGACTGGACAGTAGGAACCTTCAATGACGCTGGAAGAAAGAATGGAATCAATATAGATGCGGTCATAGGAATCAGTTACATATTTCATCAGATGAAGACCGTCCACTTTCAGGGAACGGTTTTTCATATTCAGGTCACGGATTCCAATCCAGTATTTTGTTGTTTGTCCGTTCCTGTTCCGGTATTCAATGCTTAACCATTTTCCCTCGTGGATTGCACGGAAAATGTCCCGGTAAATGGAATTCATGTTTGTATTCATTTGCCTGTCTTTCCCTTTCTTCTTGAGTGATGGCCTGCTTTTAGTATATCACAGGATGATGCATTATAATAGATAAAACAGAGAGTTCCTTGACTTTTTCAAAATAAGAGTTTGAATCTTTTGAGGGTTCGTTTTTAACGGACACATTTGAAATTTATGTTGCATGAATAGGTTTTTGGCTGTATGATTAAACCAGAGGAGAGGTTACAATGCGAAATATAGACGAACTAAAGAAAATGGATTTTTCCGGTGAAAACAATGGTAACAGCGCGGATCAGGGAAAAATACTGAGGCACCAGCAGTATCTGAAACGGCTTGAAAGGTTACGCCCGATTTAATCATAACATCCATGCAGACACAGAAGGACATGAAAATGCTGGGCGGTGCGCGTTCCCTCTGTCTGGATGCATACGGGGAGGACAGTAATGGTAAAAAGTATGATTTGGAAATCCAGCGTGATAACAAAGGTGCTGATCCGTACAGGGCAAGATACCATTCCAGCGCGATTGATGTGAAGAATCTTAAAGCGGGGCAGGAATTTACAGAGCTTCCGGAAACGTATGTTATATTTATTACAGAGCATGACATATTCCATGCAGGGGAACCGGTTTATCCGGTTGAGCGGATAAACCTGAAAACCGGACAGAGTTTTGACGATGGGGAGCATATCATTTATGTGAATGGTGAGTATGAGGGAACTTCCGATTTGGGGTGGCTCATTCATGACTTTAAATGTACAAATGCTGCAGACATGCATTATAAAATGTTACAGGACCGTGTAAAATTTTTAAAAGAGAGCAAGGAGGGACAGGTATATATGTGCAGTGTAATGGAAGAATATCAGATTTCAGCGGAAGAAGCAGATTCATATCTGGATTCCATTTAGGGACTGGTATGGTAATGTAAATATTAATTGGGGCATGCATACGAACATTCATCCTGCGCAGAATCTTCTGGAATTTAATCGTCGGAGTAATATAATGATGGCTTTATTATTTGTACTATGCCGCAGGCGTGGTGCTATTTGTGACGCGTTTTTTGCGGCACAAATAAAGATTGAAAAACCACCTGCAGCCTTTTTCCTTTCTTTTTTATCATTTTTCAATCTTTTGCTTCGGGAGGAAAAGCGGATGAATAAAAAATGCGGGTATGCGCGGGTATCAGCAATGGAGCAAAACGAAGACCGGCAGATGATAGCGTTAAAGCAGGCAGCCTATAACTTGAATATCATGCTCCATTCTTGTCATCGCCCATACCCCTTCAAGAATTAACAGTTTCCGTAAAATCTTCTATCACGCAAAATGCCGCTACAAGGTATTTGCATATCCGCTCGTCAATCAGGCTTTCATCATTCATTATTGCTTTCATACTGCCATCAAAACATGTACGGCCTGCAGTCTTCCCGTACTGGAGAAAGAAGGCAACAAAGCAAAAAGTTTTTCATAAGACAAAATAAAGCATTTATTATCGGGAATTTTTTACATAAAAATGCTATACTCTTTATTGACTGGAGGAATGCATTTATGGAAGAATATATTTTAGAGCAT
>CAYNOE010000254.1:0-4507 GCA_964398745.1 uncultured Lachnobacterium sp. | reverse complement strand
GGGAAAATCGGGGATTTCCTTGGCTGCCTGAAGGAAGGGAATGCCCCTGAAACCAGTAAATCCGTCCCCGCGGTCGCAACGGTTCCGGACCTTGACATCAACATTACGGTTGCAAACCCCCCGGCAGATATTGATGAGGCGGTTGACCGCGGCCTTGTGAAGAAAGAGGGGGACAAGTATTATATTGTCATTTATGACACGGGCATCGGTCCCGATACCAACACCGTCCTGGATCCGGACAGCGGGGACAAAGACAAGGACAATGATAAAGACAAGGATAAGGATAAAGATAAAGACCCGGACAAGGAACCTGACCCTGACAAGGAGCCTGATCCCGACAAAAAACCGGATCCAGCTCCGGACCCCTCTTCCATTCCCGCGGAGGCGGACCGGCTCGGCGACTGGAAGAGGCTTTTCCCGTTCTGCATCCCGTGGGACATGATGGACATGGTCAGCATGCTCCGGACCGAACGAAGGGCCCCGGAATGGCATTTCCGTTATGATGTAAAGACCATCGGTTCGCGCGGCACTGGCGGCGGGAAGGTCATCTGCACCTTAAAGATAGATGTTGACATGGCCGACTACTGGGAATACATAAAAATTTTCCGCTGGGGGATGACCATTTTTTTCATTATTGCGCTTTTTTTCCTTACGGTCAAGTTCACAACCTTTGTACACCGTATGGGATAGCATGCTGTTTCATGTTTTAATTTTTGAAAGGAGATGTTTTTTATGACTGCTGCAGCACTTAAACCTTTTTTTGTTTCCGTTGCGGCGATTGTTGTAATCGTCATTGTTGCGTTCCTGCTTGGTATCCTGCCCTCCAGCCCGTTCCAGGCATTCCTGCAGGCTTCCGAGGTCAACGAATATCTTGCCGCCATCAACTATTTTATCCCGCTTGACAATTTTGTGGCCATCGGTACCGCCTGGCTTTCCGCCGTTGCCCCCTGGATTATATCCCAGTTTGCAATATCCGGCGTGAAAATCCTCGGGGAATATATCCCGTTTACCTAGGGGGTGCCCGCATGATTTCACTTTATTCCGGTACCCCCGGCGCGGGAAAGTCCCTGCACCTTGCCTCCCGGCTTTATAACCGGATGCAGCGCAGGGATGCCCCCATCATTGCCAATTTTGACTGTAATTTCAGCTCCATAAAACACCCTAAGGGCAGCTATCTTTACATTGACAATTCCCAGCTTACCCCGGAGCGGCTTTTTCTCTTTGCCCGCAATTACCAGCTGTACCTGGGACGCCGCCCGAAGGAGGGGGAAATCCTGCTTGTGATTGACGAATCCCAGCTTCTTTTCAATTCCCGGGAGTGGGGCAGGAAGGACCGTGCCGAGTGGTGTTCCTTTTTCACGCAGCACCGCAAACTGGGGTATGAGGTCATTCTTGTGGCGCAGAACGACCGGATGCTTGACCGGCAGATCCGTTCCCTCATTGAGTTTGAATGGATTCACCGGAAGGTTTCCAACTACGGCCTGCAGGGAAGGCTTCTTTCCATGTTTTTTTTGGGGAAGCTGTTTGTTGCCGTCCAGGTCTGGTACCCGATGAAGACGAAGGGCGGCAAGTGCGGCAGTGAATGGTTTGTTTACAGGAATAAATATGCTGATATTTATGACACTTACGCGCTGTTTTCGCTCCCGGGCTGAACATGTGTTCTTGATTTATTTTATGTATTACAATTCTGTTTCCGGAGGGTTCTCCGGATGGAAAAATGTAATACAGGTATGAAGAGCGGTAACGGCCGCCGGGGTGCGGAGCGGGGGTTCAGGGGGCCCCGCGGAGCGGCGCGGCGGCCGTGTACCACGGCGCTGTAATACGTGGTCTCAAAATACATAACCTTTTTATGCTTAAGCCTGATAAATACCGGGTTTGAAGCACTTTTTGCCGTTTGGTATAACGGCGTTTCTACCAAATTTTTTTAGGGAGTGTTTTTCTGATTATGATAGACAGACTTTATTTAAAAGATACCCAGATATACAACGAGTTTGACGAGGTTGAAAACTGCTACTGGTTCGATTTCAAAAAGCTTAAATTCCTGCACAATATTGATACATTTTATTATTCGGTCAAGTTCAGCCAGGATTTTACGTCCGACACGGAAGATGTTTCCGTCCTGCATTTCCGCAGGCACTTTGAAAAAATGTCCTCAGAGCTTGAAAAGTCCGCCGGTTTCGGGGAATCCCTTTCCTTTTATGTCCCGGGGCTTCCGAACGCGCTCAATTACAGGCCGTTCAGTTATGCGGGCTGGTATAACATCTGTCTGGAATGCCCGGATTACTTTGACATCTTTTTTGCACCGAAGGTTCCGCATTCCTCAGACGGCGGCGCGTCCGTGACCTGCGAATGCGTGGTGCAGATACGTTCCTACATGCTCTGGATGTACGGCGTGCGCACGGCCTACGAACGGTCTTATGAATATGTGGAACGGATTGCGGATTATTTCCATCTGTCCGTTGAATACACGCAGGAAAACCGCGTTGATTACTGCTGGCATTCCAACTATTTAAAAAATCCTGCGGAGTTTTTCTCCCCTGCGGACTTTTACAAAATGCGTGTTGACCGTTTCAAGGATGCGCTCATACATACCAGCAAGAAGGGTTCCGAGGATTTCGAGATTGATTACCTTGCAATGGGTAAGCGCTCCGACAAGGTATTTATCCGGATTTACCTGAAAAGCAAGGAGGTTGTGGAGAAGGGATACAAACCGTGGTTCTTCAAGGTCTGGCTGTTCAACGGCCTGATTAACCGCTATGACATGTACTGCTATGAGTACGCCTTTCTCAAACATTCCTGGCAGTCCCTTGACATGGGCAGGATTTCCTATTATGCGGAGTACGGCAGGAATGCCCGGCATCTGGAAAAATGCAGGAAAGTCATAAACGGGGAACTTGACCTTTCCGCTGATGCATTAAAGCAGCTTGCCGACATGCTCACGCCCCCGGTCAACCTCATTATGAATGTTGAGTACCAGACAATGCGCAAGCACTCAAAAACCTATGAACTGCTTCCGTTTTTTGACAACACGGACAAACTGACTTCGGAGCGTATTTACAACTATCTGGACAACAGGAAAATCATCTGTGACTATCTGACATCAAAGGTATTTCGTCTTGTGGAGCCTTACGAGCCGGGAAAGAACGACAGCAACAAGTCAAGGCGCGACTACTGCGCTTTCTGGAAGGCTTTAAGAAGATGCAAACTTACGGACTGCTTTGTCCCGGAGGAAGACCTTCCGCTTGTGCGTACATATGCCAGGAAATTAAACAGTGAGGTTGTAAAGCAGCGTGCGTTCAAGGCAGCCGTTACCTACGGGATTTATACGCGCGGCGTCAATAATGACCGTCCGCTTGATGACTGGATGGAGCTTCTGTGTATGTTAAACGATAATGATATGGAGGATGCCCTGCGTTTCAAGAAGAAAAAAATCCGCCAGTTCAATGCGGATGAACTGGCAGACACAATGAAGGATGTTTCCGGCCGGAATAACCTGATGATCATTGACCAGGAAACCGGCGACATACTCTTTTCCTGATTATGTTATACCATCTTTCCCGGTGTCTGTCAAATTTAAGGATTTCAGGAGGTGTAATATTATGCTTGTTTCAAATGCTTTTAAACTTTTTCTTGTGGACCGTGAGTCCTACTGTTCGGAAAAGACGCTTGTCTACTATCATGACAACGTCCCGAGGTTTTTTGACTATATGTATTCCTGCACCGGGATGGATGCGGGGAACCTTGACTGCTCCGCTGTTACCCGTGCTGATGTTGTCGGTTTTCTCTCTTTTCTCCGGTCTTCCGGTGTCAAGAATACGACCGTTAATACATATTTCCGTTCCGTTAAGGTGTTTCTTAATTACTGTATTGAAGAGGGTTTCTGCAGTCCGGACATTCTCCGCAAGGTGAAATTCCTTAAAAATGATGCTGCCCCGGTTGTTCCGCTGTCTGTTTCGGAAGTGGATGAGATAGACGGTCTGTTTACCTGGAATTCTGAAACCGGACTGCGTAACCTCTGCATTGTCCATGTAATGCTTGATGCCGGGTTCCGCAGTTCCGATGTTGTGAACCTGCGTTACAGGGACATAAATTTTAACGGCAATTATCTGGCTGTTAAGGGGAAGGGTGACAAATACCGGACTGTACTGCTCTGCCCGAAGCTTAAACGGATGCTTATGCATTACCTTGTTAAGTTCCGTTCTTTTGAATCCGGTGATGACTATCCGGTGTTTGCCCAGATTGGTTCCCAAAAGCCCGTTACTTCCAACTGCATTAAGCTTCTTTTTGCCCGGATAAGGAACAGGACCGGAATTACGCGGCTTCACCCGCACCTGCTCCGGCATACGTTCGCAACCAGTTATATCATGGGCGGCGGAAACCTTGAGTTCCTGCGGCTGATGCTTGGTCATGGTGATTATGACACTACCAAGATTTACCTGCATCTTGCGCAGGAATCAAAAATGCGGCACAGTGACATATACCGCCTTGATCCGGTATTTTTCCGGTC
>CAYNOE010000253.1:0-4509 GCA_964398745.1 uncultured Lachnobacterium sp. | reverse complement strand
TATTTATATTTATTACGCTGCATCCATTCTTATGCAGATATTTGTACAATTTCTGAAATTGCAGATAAATTTAACGAGACAGAACTGGATGTGATGCGCGCCCTGCGTTACTGGCAGAAGGTGGGACTTTTATCCCTTGACGAGGATAAGGATATGCAGATCTGCGGTCTGCACCTGCTTCCGTTTCCGGCAAAAAAAGCTCTTTCGGACAATACCCAAGAGGTTACGGTCCAGGCAGCGGATGCGCCCGTTGCGGCACCGGTTAAAAAAACACCGGAAAGGCGCAGGTACACGCCGGGAGAAATTATGGATTTCCGCAGGGACGAAGGCGTATCCGAATTGTTCTTCGTTGTGGAAACCTATATGAAGCACCCTCTGTCGGAGAATGATATGAACACGGTGCTCTTCTGGCATGAGGAACTGCATTTTTCCACGGAACTGATTGTTTACCTGCTGGAATACTGTATCAGCAAGGGACACACCAGTATGCGCTATCTGGATAAGGTCGCGCTTGGCTGGCACTCGAAGGGGATTACGTCCGTGGAACAGGCAAAAGAGGATGCGGCAATTCACAGCCAGGCGTACTATGGCGTAATGAAGGCATTCGGCATTACCGGAAGAAGCCTTGCAGAAACGGAGCAGGCGTTTATCCGCAAATGGACGAAGGAATATGCCTTCGACCTGCCTTTGATCAAAGAAGCCTGCAGCCGTACCATGACCGCCATTCACCAGCCAAGCTTTGAATATGCGGACTCAATCCTCACAAACTGGCACAGGAACAATGTACATACGCCTGCCGATATAAAGAAGCTGGATGCTTCCTACACAAAGAATAAAAAAATCACGGTAGCGCCGGTTTCCCGGAAAAAGAACAGCTTTAACAACTTTAATTCCCGTGAATATGACTATGAAAACCTGGAGGAAATGCTCCTTACTTCATCCATAAAATAACTTACTGCTTCCATGAGGAGAAACCACATGCCACTTTCCAACGCACAGTATGATGAAATCATGCGTGATTATGACAGACGACAATTAAATAACCGTCATCTTCTGGACAAAAGGCGCAGTGAAGTCTATGCAAAGTTTCCGCGCATAAAGGAAATTGATAGTCTGGTGGCTTCCAGCGCGCTGCAGCATGCACGGCTGTATCTGGATGGCGACACCTCAGCGGCTGCTTCTTTAAAAGAAACGCTTGCCAGCCTCCGGAACGAACGGACCGGACTTTTTAGGGCGCACGGCTACCCTCCGGATTATCTGGATACAGTATATACCTGTACAGACTGTAAGGACACCGGCTATATCAATGGCAGGAAATGCCACTGTTTTAAGCAGGCAATTATCAATACGGTCTATGCACAGTCCAATATCCGTGATATTTTGTACCGCGAAAACTTTGATACTTTTTCCTATGATTATTATTCTGGCAGTGAGATTAGTTCCACAACCGGATTATCCTCACTTGACACTGCAAAAAAAGCAGTAGCTGAGTGCAAAGAATTCATTAAAGATTTCGACAATAAGCCGAAAAATCTTCTAATTTACGGCAAAACCGGAGTTGGAAAGACATTTTTATCCAACTGTGTTGCAAAGGAACTTCTCGAAAAAGGTTGTTCCGTCATTTACTTTACAGCTTTCCAATTATTTGATATATTAAGCAGAGGAGTATTTGATAAGGATGCTGACGCCATTGACGCGCACCAGAATATTTTCGACTGCGACCTTCTGGTCATTGATGATCTTGGCACAGAGCTCAGCAATGCATTTACCACCTCACAGCTTTTTCTGTGTGTGAATGAGCGCCTGCTCAGACATAAATCAACCATAATTTCAACCAATCTGAACCTAAACCAGATTGTGGAAATATATTCCGAGCGGACTTTTTCGCGGATTTGCGATGCTTACACCCTGATTCATCTGTTTTCGGGTGTGGATATCCGCATCAAAAAAAGGCAAAGCAGCCATTAATTTATTTTTTACTAACGGAGGACAAACTTATGCCAAACGATGAAAGAATTCTCGAAACAATGCCCTGCGGCACACTCGGACTGATTCCGACCGCCAGCTGTGCAGAACTTGGAAAGAAAGTAAACGGCTATCTTTCCGAATGGAGAGACCACCGTGAACATGAGCACCACAACGACATTGCATTTAAAGACTACCACAAGGACAGCTATATCATTGAGCCGTATACCCCGAGGTTCGGGTCAGGTGAGGCGAAGTGTGTCATTAACCAGTCCGTCCGCGGATACGACCTTTATATCATGGTGGATGTGACCAATTACAGCCTGACGTACTCCTTGTGCGGCCAGACCAACCATATGTCCCCGGATGACCACTTCGCAGATCTAAAGCGCGTAATTGCTGCCGTTGGCGGAAAGGCTCGCAGAATAACTGTAATCCTGCCATTCTTATATGAAAGCCGGCAGCACCGCAGGAATGCGAGGGAGTCTTTGGACTGTCCGCTTGCACTGCAGGAACTCTTCCACATGGGAATTGACAACCTCATTACGTTTGATGCACATGATCCGCGTGTCATGAATGCAATTCCGTTAAACGGTTTTGAAAACGTTATGCCCTCATACCAGTTCATTAAGGGCATCCTGAAAAATGTCAGAGACTTAACGATTGACTCGGAGCATTTTATGATTATAAGTCCGGACGAAGGTGCCACCCAGCGTGCCATTTATCTTGCCAACGTACTTGGCGTGGATATGGGTATGTTCTACAAACGGCGTGATTTCAGTAAAATCGTGGACGGCAGAAACCCGATTGTGGCGCACGAATTTTTGGGTTCCAACGTGGACGGCAAGGACGTACTGATTATTGACGATATGATTTCCTCCGGCGAAAGCATGATTGAAACCGCAAAAGAATTAAAAAAACGCAATGCCAACCGTATTTTCCTTGTTTCTACGTTCGGTCTGTTTACAAACGGGCTTGCTGCCTTTGACAAGGCTTACGAGGAAGGACTGATTTACCGGGTGGTCACAACCAACCTCATTTACCAGACGCCAGAGCTTTTGTCCCGTGAGTATTACATAAGCTGCGATATGAGCAAGTATATCGCCTATATTATCGACACCTTAAACCATGACTGCTCCATAAGCGATTTGTTAAATCCTTATGACCGGATTCAGCGGTATGTGAAACGCTATAATGCGGAGAAGAAAAAATAAGGAATATACTATAAAATTAAAACGGGAAGACCACCAGTGGTTTTCCCGTTTTGTAAATCCATCTTAAGCAAATAAGAGATTTGATATAGCAAAGATAAATCCTAATATTACTATAATTCCTCCACCTATTAAAATCTTTGTTTTGTTATCAGCCAAAATAGCAACAAACTCTCTTATAAGTGCATTCTGTGCAAAATAAACTGCTGTCTTTCCACCAACACCTTTGGCATTCAGGCCTACTTTGTGAGCATAAGTTCCTGCCCTGAAAACATGGTAATTACTTGTTGCAAAAACACATTTGTACTTACTTTCTGATAATCTGTCCATAATTTCTTTAGAATACAAAAAGTTCTGGTAAGTATTAAGTGACCTTTCTTCTAAAATAATATCTGACTCTGGAATTCCTTTATCTCTGGCATATTCAGACATTGCCTCAGCCTCTGAAATACTTTCATCCTTTCCCTTTCCCCCTGAGAAAATTATTTTTGGCACTTTTCTACCTTTATTTTTCTGTTTTTCATAAAATTTTATAGCTGCATCTATTCTGTTTCCAAGTAAAACCGACACTTTGTGACCATCAATTAATCCACTTCCCAAAACAATAATATAATCAGTATTCACACGTGGCTTAATAATATTCACAAGTACAACCATTGTCAGATAACCTGCAACCAAAAATAGGATTATACCTTCAGCCATAAGCAAATAAGTATACAACTGATTTACTATCAAAGGCACTTTTATTTTTCCAAAAACTATGGATATAATACCTTGTGTGATTATACCAATAAGCAAAAATGTTGAAAGCAGATTTGCAAATGAATGACTTTCTCTCTTTAAAAGCTGAGCACTCTTAATAAACAGAAATCCAATTATAAAATAAATTCCAAGTGATGCAATAATAAATGCTAAAAATAACAGAACCAGTAAAATAATTCCAACAAGAACATTCTGAGTTGGGATAATTATATAAGCAATAACCCCAAGACCAGACAAAACTGCCAGCATAAAAACATAACCAATCCAAATTCTGTAGCAATTCTTTCTGTAAAGTAATATAAAAATTATGCTAATAATTGCAGGAAAAATTAATAACTTCATTTTTCTCCTACTTTCTGTTTTTAGTCAGCAAAACTCCCTGCTCTACTCTTTCTCCTATTTTACCATACCTTAATTGTAAAAGTAAAGCCGGTATGAACGATTACAACCCTGACCTAAAATGTTACCATCCTGCCTGACCACCAGTTGTTTTCCTGTTTTTCATATTCAGTTCACATTGGCAGCACCACGGTAAACGCCATCCCGTCCGTTTCGCACTCGGCAAAAATTT
>CAYNOE010000252.1:0-4518 GCA_964398745.1 uncultured Lachnobacterium sp. | reverse complement strand
ACCAAAATATCCAGTTAATTATTATGTGTTTTCCACAACAACCGGAAGCCTTGCGCCAAGCCTGCACAACAGCTCGTTAGTAATACTTCCAGTATTTTCTGCGATATATGCCGCCCCCAGTCCGGCATGGCCTTTCGCATCAACCAGCGTTGCAATATCTCCTGTTTTAACATCCGCCCCGGTAAGATCAACCGCAAGCGAATCCATACAGATTCTTCCCACTGCCGGAAACAACTGTCCGTTAATTGCAACACTGCATTTACCGGAGAGGCTTCTTGGAAAACCATCGCCATAACCGACCGGCAGTATCCCGATTCTGCCCTCCCTCCCTGTAACAAAACTTCTTCCATATCCAATACTTTCCCCCTTTGCAACGGAACGGATTAAAACCACCCTGCTTTTTAAAGAAAGCACGGGACGTAAATCCGGTTTGATTTTGGTATTATTATCCGTGGAACTCAGTACCCCGTACAGAGCAATTCCCGCCCGTACATAACTGCAGCGCAGATGCGGATAATTCAAAAGTCCGTAACTGCTTTGTATATGCAGCTTCGGAAGCTTTATTTTCTCTTTTTCCAGTTCCCCTGCCAGAGCATAAAAACGTGCAATCTGCTGCCCGCTAAACGTTCTGTCCTCTGCCCGGTTACTATCGGAACAGCACAAATGGGTAAACATCCCGCAGATCTTTAAGTATTCCATCTGAAATACTTTTTTCACCTCGGAAACTGCAAAAGCCTCAATCCCCAGCCTGTGCATTCCGGTGTCAATTTTCAGATGCACCCTTACCGGAACTTTTCTTTTATTTAATTCCTCTGCGTATTCAAAACTGATTACTGTCTGCATTAAATCATATTTCTGTAAATCTGCGGCGCGGCATACATCCGTATATCCAAGAATAAGGATTTCCCCGCAAATCCCATGCTCCCTTAAACAGATTCCCTCTTCAATGGTCGCAACTGCAAATGCACGGACACCGGCTTTGTTCAGGCATTCTGATACCGGAACTGCCCCATGCCCGTATGCCTGCGTTTTTACCACCGCCATCAGTTCACATCCGGATGGCATAATTTCCTGCAGTGTTCTGGCATTATGCCGCAGGTTTTCCATATTCAGTTCAATCCAGGCACGCTCTTTCGCATGTAATTTATCTTCCATTTTCCTATACCTTTTCTATCATGCGTACCGGCTGCGCAACCACTGTACATCCTGATGGAATATCCATATTTACGACTGCGCCGGCACCAATTTTTACATTATCACCAATTGTAATATCCCCAACCAGAACCGCCCCTGCCCCGATCAGGCAGTTATTTCCTATCCGGGGGGCTTTTCTGTCCACCTCTCCGATTGTCACATTCTGGTAAATCCGGCAGTTTTCCCCAACCCATGCATACCTTGAAATAAAAATTCCGTGCAGTCCGTGGGGAAGCGATGGCACGCCTGCAACCACGGTATCGGGACCGATATACCCGCCATGCCTGTGCGCGCTTCTGCTCATGAAAAAAGTGAGAATGTCGTGAATAATTCCTTTCTTTATTTTCTTCTGCAAATGATACAGCTTCCAGAAATGTGTCAAATCATTTCCTCTTGAATAGTCGATTATTTTACTTCTTATGCCCATCCTGTACTCCTTGTCTTTTGCGTAATAATAAAACCATCCGCATTGTTTCCGGAAATATCACAAATACCGTTTCCATCACAGATAAAGACCTGTCAGTCTGTCGAGCATTTCAGGAAATGACAGGCCAATTCCTTTCATCATATTTGGGAAGCGGCTGTGGCTGGTAAAACCCGGAATTGTGTTTACTTCATTAAATACAATTTCCCCCGATGCCGTATAAAACATATCCACCCTTGCGAAACCGCTGCAGCCCAGCGTCCGGTAAATGGTAACCGCGGCTTTCTGGATTCGTTTTTCGGTTTCTGCGTCAATACGCGCAGGCATATGTATTTTTGAAGTTTTAAGCGTGTATTTTTCGGTATAATCAAAAAATCCGTCCGACAGCTCGATTTCATCCACCCGCCCCACAGTCAGCTCTTCCTTCCCAAGTATGGCAACGCCTGCCTCAAAGCCGTCTATGGCTTCCTCGGCAATCACCTCACTGTCATATAAAAAAGCTTCTTCTATGGCAGCATTTAATTCCTTTTCTTCCTGCACCTTTGTAATTCCAAAAGACGAACCCGCACGGACCGGTTTTACAAAAATCGGATATTTAAGGTCTGCTGCAATTTTATTTAAACCATCCTCCAGTCCAGTGCGGTTAAAAGTCACGGACCGGGGTACGGATATTCCTGCCAGACTGACAAGCTTGTGCGCCCTGTCTTTGTCCATGCAAAGCGCACAAGCCAGTGTGCCGCAGCCAACGACCGGAATCTGCGCCAGTTCAAACAGTCCCTGCACAGTTCCATCCTCCCCGTTTTTCCCATGCAGAACCGGAAACACAAGATCAATATGAATGATGCGGTATCCATCTCCCAAAAACTCCAGAAATCCCCTGTAAGAGCGGTTCCATGTGACTGCAACAAAAGACAGATTCTCCGTATCCTTTTCCCATGTATCCCCTGCAATTTTTCCCGTATCCCCTTTATAGTGATACCATTCCCCTTTTCTTGTAATCCCCACCGGATAAAGGTCAAATTTATCCGTATTGATATGCCTGATTACACTCGAAGCCGACTGTAAAGACACCTCATATTCACTGGAATTTCCGCCAAAAATAATGGCTAATTTTTTCTTCTGCATTTTCTAGTCCCTCTTTCCCTTTATCCTGTATTTTTGCAAATAAAAAACTTTTGCCCTGATACAAAAATTATTATATCAGCGGCAAAAGTTTTATTTATCGCTTTTTTCCCACTATATTCTATATTTTTTCTGCGGAAATTCTTAGGATTTCTTTAAGACGTTTTACCTGCGGGAATAAAAATATTCTGTTTATGCTCCGAGTGTCAGCATGGTATTAATGCAGCGTGCTGCCTTCTGTCTTACCTCCTCATCCAGTATGATTTCCTCGCCGCCGCATCCAAGCACACAGTTATAGACATCACCCAGTGTAGTCAGCTTCATGTTATGACAGACGCAGTCTTTGGAAAGCGGGTAAAACCGTTTGTCTGGACATTCAAACTGCAGATGCTGTACAATACTGTTTTCCGTACCAATAATAAACTCTTTCGCATCGCTTTTTTTCACATAATCCATAATTCCCGTGGTGCTGCCTTTATAATCCGCAAGGGCAGTTACTTCCGGCAGACACTCCGGATGCACTAAAAGCAAAGCGTCCGGATGGGCGTTTCTTGCCGCCTCGACATCTTTTACCGACATTCTCACATGCGTCGGGCAGCCTCCCTGCAGCAGCTTTATATTTTTTTCCGGAACCTGGTCTGCCACCCATTTTCCCAGATTGCAGTCCGGAATAAAAAGGATATTCGGATTCTCTATATTTTTGACAATTTTAACAGCAGAAGAAGAGGTGACGCACACATCGCAGATAGTCTTAAGCTCCGAGGTTGTATTGATATAAGCCACCACCGTATAATCCTTATACTTTTCTTTTATACCGGAAATCAGTTCCACATCCATCTGCTCCGCCATCGGACATCCGGCATTCGCATTAGATAAAATGACCTTTTTTTCCGGGGAAAGAATTTTAACGGTTTCCGCCATAAAACGCACGCCGCACATCAGCACTGTTTTATTTGCAGCTTCTGCCGCCTGACAGCTTAAACCATAGGAATCCCCCACATAATCTGCCACTTCCCAGATATCATGGCTCTGGTACGCATGTGCCAGAATACAGATATCCTTTTCTTTTTTTAAACGGATAATTTCATCCTGAAGTTCTCTTGTTGAATACATATCTCTGCTCCTGCTTTCTTTTATTATTTCGTAATTATTCAAAACCCATCTCATATATTCGCAAAACCACACGACCAGCCGTAGTTTCCCGCCGCCCTGGATTTATTTTTGTCTTTTTTGAGAAGATAAAAACCGTAATTAAAAATACCAGCACCTATACCAAAGGTAACGAGCACTCCAGATTCATAGATATACAGCACTTTTTCCGGTAAATTTTCTGCTTTGCATAAATATCCATGCATATATAGGATAACGCACTGACTGCCACACCAAGCGGTATCACCAGATAATCCTCAGCCATGAATTTTGCAAACGGCTCGATGGCATATTCCAGCAGCAATTCATTATTCCATATGATTTAAAACTACAATTATAACTATTTTTTTAATGTATCTCTGAAACCTTTTGTAATATAGCTGCATATCTGGTATTACTCCGAATGCGTTTTATAGTTTTGCGGTTCTTTTGTATACTTTTTTCCAGCTCTGCTTTATCTATTTCCGTTATTTCCCGTGAAAAATGATCAGGGGACAAATACCCCCAGTCATCCAGCATAATCTCTGTTGCCATAGCCTCTCCTCCTAACTGTAATATATTCCCGCTTCACTGCATACTGCCAAAAAAGAAAGCGCTGCAAAATATAATTCTTTTATCTCCGGCTGCCT
>CAYNOE010000251.1:0-4522 GCA_964398745.1 uncultured Lachnobacterium sp. | reverse complement strand
AAAACAAAGACCACACGTTTCCGGAACGATAACGGAATGGTTGCATGGGAAGTATCCATTACAGCAACCTTTTCCTATAATGGAACAACATCCAGATGCATCAGTTGTTCCCATAAAACAGCCACATACTTGTCAGGATGGTCCATTAAATCGGCATCTTCTTCCAAAAGAGGCAACACAGCTACCGCAACTGCAACCGCAGTATATACTAGCGGCTCAACTTCACACAGTTACACCGAATCCGTAACCATTAAGTGTGATAAAAACGGAAATGTTTCCTAAAAAATGGCAGTGAGAAGCCTTATATTTTCTTCGTGGCTTCTCACCGCCACCCTGTAATATCCGTTTCCCAGCCCCCTGTAATTGCTGCAGTCACGGATTAAAATTCCCTGCTTTAACAATTGTGTATATAAAGGTAACTCCGTTTTAAGAAGCTGAAAATTTGCTTCTGACGGAAAAACCTTTATCCTGCCGCCAGACATTTTTTTAATTTCTTCTGTAAGATATTTGCGCTCCGTCTTTACCATCTCCACAGTTTTATTAATATAAAAATCTTTCCCCCAGTTTTTTATATATAAAGCAAGCCCCGCTGCCTGCGCCGGAACAGATATATTCCATTCCGGAAGCTGCCTTTCTATTTTTTCGCACAAATCCTTCTGTGCAATCAGATACCCCAGACGGATGCCCGGAATTGCATAAATTTTTGTAAATGTACGGACAACTATCAGATTTTCGGACTCACAGGCAAGTTTTTCCGCCCCCTCCCGTCCGGTAAATTCAATAAAGCTCTCGTCCAGTACAACCATAATCCCCTGATTTTTGCAATGCATTATAATCCTATCCAGTAATTCCGCGGAAATACAGTTTCCAGTCGGGTTATTGGGATTTGCCAGAAAAAGCAGGTCCGTTTCCCCTGTCAGGTTTTCCAGCAGGTTTTCTGTAACAGCAAAATTTTCCGGTTCCTGCAGCGGCAGATAACATATGTCGGAATGCTCCATACCGGCCACCCACTCATAGCCATAAAATGACGGCACGGGAATCGCAGCTTTTTTAGGTTTTAAAGCATGGACAACTGCTGCAAACAGCTCCGATGCCCCGTTTCCGCACAAAACATTTTCCGCATGAAGCCCCATATCCCGCGCTATCGCCTCACGCAGCAGGCGGTTCTCATACTCCGGGTATGCCGCAGACTGTAAAACGGCAGAAGAAATAGCCTGTTTCACCGTATCCGGCATCCCAAGCGGGTTTATATTTACGGAAAAATCATACTGTATTTTTTTTGTATAAATGTCCCCGCCATGACGTGGACGTTGTAATTTCAAATATTCCGGTTTCATAACTGGCTCCTGATATATGCAATGATTTTAAACAGCAGGCAAAGCACATAACACAGAAAAGATGAACGGTACATCAGTGTGTTGGCACGCTTTATATCTTCATTTTCCACATCCCGCACTGCATCCCCAATCGTCGGTTTTTCCACGGTTTTCCCAAAATAACTCGCGTTTCCCGCCAGTTTTATCCCAAGACTTCCGGCGCATGCACTCTCCGTCTGCGCCGAATTCGGACTCGAATGATTCCTCTTGTCCCTTCTCCAGATTCGCCACGCATTTTTCCCGCTGTAATCCTTTCCGGATAAAAAGCTGGCGATAATCATAAACAGTGCGCTGATTCTTGCCGGAACAAAGTTTACGAAATCATCCAGCTTTGCCGCGCATCTCCCAAAATACAGGTATCTTTCATTTTTATATCCGACCATCGAATCCATCGTATTGACTGCCTTATACAAAAAACCAAGTACCGGCCCCCCAATCGCAAGGTACAGCATCGGCGCGATTACGCCGTCCGAAGTGTTTTCCGCCACAGTTTCCACTGCCGCCTTTATCACCCCGGTTTCATCCAGCGCATCCGTGTCCCGCCCGACAATCATGGATACCGCATATCTGGCTTTTTTCAGATTCCCTTCTGCCAGACAATGGTATACTTTCATGCTCTCTGTTTTTAAACTTTTTGCCGCCAGTATCTGGTACGTCATCACGGCTTCCAGCACACAGCCCGCCCAGGGACTGACATGGTATGCCAGTATAAGCAGCACTGACACCGCGCTGCATGTCAGCACTGCAACAAGCAGCACCATCATGACGCCCCGCCAAAACTTCTGTTTATCGGAAAGTTCTTTTTTATTCCACCGTTTTAGACAGGCAACCATTTTCCCAATCAGGCAGACCGGATGCCACATTCCCTGCGGATCTCCAAAAATCATATCCAGCACAAATCCTGCAGCAAAAGCGGTTATGTGATAAATCATAATCTGTCTTTAATCTCCATCCTGGTCTTTTCCTCTTCCACGGACAGCATACACCGGTATCCGTCTGCATTTTTTACCTGATAACTGAAATAATCCTGTCCGCAGTAATGCGACAGCAGTGCCATAATGGTTCCGCCATGCACCACTGCTGCCGCAGAAAATCTGTCGAAATCTTTTGTCCAGAGCCGCCGAAGCTGTCCGGCTGCGTATTCCATTCCCTGCACACAGCGCAAAACAAACTCCTCCCTGCTTTCCCCGCCGGGAAACGGAATACATCCTCCGCTGTCAATCCATGCCTGATACCGCAAATCCCCATTTAGTTCCCTGTAATTTTTATACTCAAACAGTCCAAAATCAATTTCCTGCCACTGTGGTATTTCAATCTGTTTTCTGTCCGGAAACAGAAGCCTGGCAGACTGCACACATCTTTTCGCGGGACTTACAAATAAAATGTCAGCCTTCTTTATTTTCCCCGTTTTTGCCAGTTTTTGAATTTCAAAAATCCCTTTTTCTGACAATGGTTCATCCGTTTTCCCAAGGTAGCGGTTCTCTTCATTTGCTGCAGTTGAACCATGCCGGACAAGAAAAAAATCAATCTGCCGTTTCATTTGATTCTCTGTCCGATTCCGCATATCACACGCTCCACTCTTTCTGCTTCTGCTGCAATCTCCGTCAGCATCCGTCCGAGCCTCTCCCTGTATTCCCGTTCAAAAGGCTCAATGGGGATAATCCCGTTTCCGACTTCATCACTGATAAACACTGTATCCGGATGCTGCCTGATATACTCCCTGAGTTCCTCTTCCGGCTGTTCTCCTGCTTCCATTTTTTTACGGAACCACTGATGTAAATCATCCCAGACCAGTTCTTCGTTCTTTCCCCTGACCTTTACCACATAATTCAATTTCCCCTGACTGTTTCCGCCAATATAAAGTTCCATTTATCTCCCTGTACTGAAAATCTGCATCTTGTTTATTTTCTGATTATATGATATATTAGAAAAAAGGAGCAACCGTCCACAAAGTGGTTAGCCTCCGTGTAGCTTAAAATAAGCCTACCTGAGTTGGCTAAGAAACAAGGTAGGCTTATTTATTTTCGCTTATTCTTCCTATCAATATAGGTAAGCAATGCAATGAGAAACGTTCCAAATAGAAACAACATAACGATTGTTACCTTCAGAAAACCGGGAGGCTGCCACCCTGTAACACAGTTGCCCTTGCGACATATTATAACATGCAGCATATACCAGTACAAGTCCCCTTCAAAAAATTAACACACAGTTGCAGCCGCCGCCGCAATTACCATAGCCATTTCACAAATTGTCAGGAAATATCCTGCAGTATCTCCGGTAATTCCCCCAAACTCTTTATAACTCCGGTAGCGGTAATACACGAAGCTGAGTATTGCTGCAGTAACTACTGCTGCTGCTGCTTTCCACGAAAAATATACCATCAGCAGTACGCAAAGCAGCATTTGCAGACACAGTGCACAAATCACAATTTTCCGTCCTGCAGAATCCGCAAATGTATACAGAATTCCTTCTTTTTTCGCTGCTTTTAAAGTTACAACACCCAGTCCGCTTAAGCATCTCGAAAGAAAAAATCCCAAACAAAATACTTTCAGCGAACCACTATCCATAATCTGTGCAAATCCAGCCAGATAAATTAACACATAAACCACCAGCATAATCACGGAAAACGCCCCGATATGCGAATCCTTCAGTATCTCCAGTTTCCGCTCCTTCGGCTGGTAAGAATGCAACGCATCCATTGTATCCATATATCCGTCCACATGAAATCCGCCCGTCACCAGAAACGGAATGGCAGACGCAAACAGAACATAGGTAAAGGTACTGATTTCCAGTGCAAGCGCAACACGAAACCAGAGCCATACCAGTCCCCCTGTAACCGCCCCCACCCACGGAAAAAAACACAGACTGTAACGCAAGTCCTCCTCTTTCCACTCAAACTGCGGCATTGGTATTTTTGAATATGTAGAAAATGCAATTGCAAATGCTTTTAAAACCCTCACTTTATTCTCCTTTGCTTTTCCCCTCTGACTTAACTGAAACTGGAATTCCAACAACAACCTCTGTAACCGTATCCGCCATTTTGGCAAGCCCGCAGTTCACCTGCGCAAGTGCATGTATATATTCCATGGTCGAATCATCATAAACGATTCCGTCCTCAAAAACATTCACCGTTACAATAACAAGTT
>CAYNOE010000250.1:0-4522 GCA_964398745.1 uncultured Lachnobacterium sp. | reverse complement strand
CGTAGGCTGTCCTGCCGAAACCATTGTCAAAGCCTGATACACGTCCTGCTTTGTCGTAGGCATATATCAGGGTGTGTCCCTCTGCATCCGTCTTTTTTTCCAGGCAATCATATTTGTCGTGGCTGTATGTTACGGTTCCGGCACAGTCCGTGGATTCCGTGAGGTTTCCGGTTTCATCGTAGGTGTACGACATGGTCTTCCCGAGGGCGTTCATGACGGATGCCACCCTATCGGTTGCCGTCACGCAGTTTCAGTTTGCATCGCAGGCATAGGACATGATGTTATTGTTCACATCGGTGGACGAAAAAAGGGGACTGTCTTCATCATAGGTGTTTATGATCGTGTTTCCAAATGTTCCAGCTGCTTTCCTAATTCAAACACCAGCTCAAGATCATTATAATCAAGTACTTCCCTAAGATACTGGCTACTTTTTTTTATCACCTCCTCTTTAAACTGCCCATATTTTACAGGCTGATTCTGCCACCAGTTTCCCTCCTTCACATTTTCCAGAGTATACTCTACTCCACTGGTACCTATGGGCTTTTCTGCATTTACAATGCTTACATACAACAACGTATTTCTTTTTTCAAATCGAATCCATGTATCATAGGATTCTACATCAGTTAAAAAAACTTGTTCATGGAATACAAGCAATTCCAGTGCTTTTACAATCCTCTGAAACCAGTGATCTAAATACTCTAAATCCATATATTCTTCATATTTTGAATATATTTCTCCGTATGAGTATCCATTACAAGTTATCTGGAAAAATCCTTGTTGACCATAATAATCATCCAAGTCCGGATTATTAATAATTTTGTAATTTATTTCAAACATATTATATAATATCCTCCATACGGAATTTATATGTACCAAATGCCGTATCAAAAACACCATTCTTTTTCAAATAGACAAATATGGTTTCACCTTCTATCTCTACAGAATGCAAATCAGTTTTTCCTTCTTTTTTAATGATAGCCATTGCTTCTTCTACTACTTTATACACTTTATCCAACGACCAGTCCGGATTAAAAAAGCTGTCCTTTTGCAGTTTCGCCTCCAATTGTTCATTTGACAAATATCCCGCTTGTTCTTTTATTCCATCATAAGTATGTTGCTTTATATGCTTTTTGTTATTTTGGGATAATGTTCCACACTCATTATGCACCAGCACCTCATCTGCTGACACATAGTAGGTATGTCTGTCCTCAATCTCAAGGTTGTAAACCTTTACCGGCTCATCCAGTGTCTCCGTTTCAACGCTGGCAACTGTTTCTGTCTTTCCGTTCTGCGTGCGCAGCACATCCCCTTCTTCCATCTCAGATGCTGCACACCAGCCTTTTCCTTCCACATAGAACGGATGGTTTTCAGTTGTGTTAATGACTGTACCATTCTCCGTTGTCACATGGACAAGAGCCTTTGTCTCAGTCACAGATACAGAAAGAACCTTCTTTAACTCCTTCTCGCCCGTCTCGGTATTCTCTGACCAGACATAATCACCTGCCTGTATTTCTTCGATTGGACGCAGCCCGTCTTCTGCAGACACAAGGGTATCTCCGGTAAAGCACTGGCTTGTCATGCCAAACAGCATACAGACAAGCTGTACAAACCTCACCGCTATCTCTGCCGGATCACCGCTTTTGATTGCTTCCTGTATCTGGTCCACCTGGCTGCCAAGCCCGAAGATTCCCATGACAGGCTTCAGGATAATTCCCAGGCCCATCTTACACATGCCGTCACACATGAATCCGACAACGACACCCTTTAATAAGGCACCGATGACATCTGTTACACTCTTCTCACCAAGGATGACACTCCGTATCTCCATTGCCGTATCGTAGACCGTCGTCATGGCATTTGCCCACCTGATGATTTTCCGGAGCGAGTTAATCTGGTGAATGGCATTTAACGTGGACTGGATGCTTGTTGTCACGGAGCATTCCGCAAGCGAGAAGTAGCCGCTCGGGTCACTGTACGTCACTGGATTGGCATTCGCATACAGATACTTGTGCAGGCTTACCGGGTCATACAGACTACCCTGGTAACTGTCCATGCTGATAAAGGTCCCGGTGGACGGGTCCATATATCTGGCTCTCAGATAATAGAGCCCTGTATTTGCATTGTACTGTTCCCCTGTGTAGAGGAAGTCATTTTCCGTATCCCCTTCTTTCTTTAACAGGTTACCGCAGGCATCGTAAGCATAGCGGTCAGTAATGCGTCCCTCCTCATTTGTGAGAAGCCTGGTGCTTCCATGCCCGTCATAAATATAATACCATATCCTGCCGCCTCTTTCCATGGAAACAAGCCCGTCTCCCCTTGTATAGCTGGCGGTTTCTTTTCCGTCCCTGTCCGTCTCTGTCACGGCCTGTGTGAGGCTTCCGCTGGTGTCATTGACATAGTACGTCGTACTGCTTTCATTAACGGTCTTTGACAGGCGGTTTCCGGCATGGTCGTAGGTATAGGATTCCACGGTTACGCTGTTCCCCTGCTGGATGGTGGCTCTTAGCAGATGGTTTTCCTTGTCATAGCTGTAATCAACTGTCCTGCTGCCGCTCTGTTTTACCAGGTTTCCGTTGGCATCGTAAGTATAGGTAATGCTGCCTTCCGGCGTACTTTCCGTCACTAACTGGTTCAGGGCATTGTAGGTATAGGTGGTACGCCCTTCCTTTACCTGTACTTCCCCGGAAGTTATATCTGCAAGGACAGAGAGCTCCCCTTTTACCTTCGTCTCTTTGGAAATGCGGTTGCTTACCTTATCATAGCTGTATTCGTTTGTCAGCTTACTGCCGTTCCTGGCAATAACCTCTTTTACAAGGCGGTTCAGCCTGTCATACTGATAGGTGGTCTCCGTCTCGGATACCCCGTCGGATTCGGTGATGGTAAGCCGCTCTCCTGCCCTGCCAAGCCCGTAGCTGTATTTTGCGAGGGTGACACCTTTGGCATCGGTTACCCATTCTTCTTTTAACCGCTGGCAGGCATCGTAAGTATAGGTCATGACGTTGCCGTTTGGATAATGAACCGCACTGCGGTTGCCTAATTCATCATACTCATATACGGTTGCCTTGCCGTTCCGGTCTACGACCCTGGTTACACGGTCAAGCAGGTCATATTCGTAGGCTGTCCTGCCGAAACCATTGTCAAAGCCTGATACACGTCCTGCTTTGTCATAGGTGTAAGACAGGGTAATGCCGTTTACATCAGTCTGCTTTGCCAGACGGTCATATTTGTCATACTGATATCTGACCGTTCCGGATTTATCGGTTACTGCGAGCAGCAGCCCCTTCTTATCATAACTGTATTCCGTTTCTTCTTTACCTACAGTTTTCTTTACCATGCGGTCCATGCCATCGTAGCTGTACCTGGTGACAGTTCCGGCATAGTCCTTGGACTGCGTGAGATTTCCTGTCTCATCGTAGCTGTACTCCATGGTTTTGCCAAGGGCATTGGTAACTTTTGCTACCCTGCCGAGGGCGTCATAGGCATAACGGGTCACATGCTCTTCGGCATCGGTGACAGTGACAAGATTACCGTTGCCGTCATAACCGTAGGTGTAACTGTTGCCGTTGGCATCGGTCACTCCCGTGAGGCGGTCTGCCCCGTCATAGGCGTATTTGGTGACGTTACCGTTCTGGTCTTTCTGCTCGGTGACACGGTTCCTTGCATCGTATTTGGAGCTTACACTGTTGCCATCTGCATAGGTGGTTCTGGTGATATTTCCGTTATCATCATATTCATAGGAAATGCTGTTGCCCTTTGCATCGGTGCGGCTGGTAAGTCTTGCTGCTTCGTCATAGGCAAAACTGGTGACACTGCCGAGCGCATCGGTGATGGATGTATTGCGGTTCCTCTCATCATAAACATAAGTAGTCTTTGCCCCGCTGGTACTGGTCTGCTCGGTAACATTGCCTGCCGCATCATAAACATACGTTTCTTTGGTGCCGTCTGCATAGGCTTTCTCCGTCATCCGGTCCAGCTTGTCATATTTCATGGTAACGGTGAAACCGCTCCGGTCAGTTGCGGTGATATTGTTACCGTTAGCATCATAGGAAAAGCTTTCAAAGGTTCCGTCCGGATAAACAGTTTTTGTCATGTTGCCAAGGTCGTCATAGGTATAAGTAATTCTCCTGCCCTTGGCATCAATGCTGGCAGTCTGGTTGCCGTTATCATCATACTCATACTTTATCACATTTCCGGCATTGTCGATGCTTTCCGTGATATCGCCTGCCGCATTATAGCTGTAATGGCTGGTGAAGGTGAGGGTTTTGCCGTCCTCTTCCCTGCTGATGGTGACACTGGTTACTTTACCGTCCTTGTCATAGGTGTAGGACGCACTTTCCCCTGCACCATTTGTAGTGGAAGCTACATTTCCTTCAGAATCATAGGTTACCTTCTGATAGGTTCCGATGGCGTCGGTAAGCCCGGTAAGCCTGCCGTCAATGGTATAGCTGTATTCTTTCTCATTGCCGTTGGCATCTTCGATGGAAGTAATCCTGCCATTATCATCATATTCCATAGCCATGAC
>CAYNOE010000249.1:0-4538 GCA_964398745.1 uncultured Lachnobacterium sp. | reverse complement strand
CTGACGTTTTTCAATTTCACTAATCATTTCCACGCGCCTTGCATGTCTTCCGCCCTGAAATTCTGCCTCCAGATAGGCTTTTACAATATCCTTTGCAAGTTCTATGCCGACAATCCGTGCACCGAACGCAATAATATTGGCATTGTTATGTTCTTTTACAAAATGCGCGGTCGTGGTATCCGAGCAGACTGCGGCACGTACACCGTTTACCTTGTTGGCGGCAAGGGAAATTCCAACGCCTGTCCCGCAGATTAATACCGCACAGTCCACCTCGCCTTTTGCAACTGCAATCCCAACCTTTTCACCAATGCGCGGATAATCACAGCTTTCCCCTGCATCCACACCGAAATCCCTGACCTCGTGTCCCAGACTTTGCATATATTCCATAAGATGCAGCTTCATTCCTGACGCCGTGTGGTCATTTCCAATCCCGATTTTCATTTTATAAACCTTTTCCTTTCTTTTCTCCTCTTTGTTTTCTGGCTGACGGATAACCTGTCCCGGATAATTTAACATGAATCCGGTAAAAAAACAGAATCAGTTTTTCCGGAATCCGTTTCAATATAATCTGGATTTCTTCTTTTGGATGAATGGGCTTTACCAGAAATGTGCGGATTCCCGCAAGATTTGCACCGCATACATCAGTGAAAATCTGGTCACCGACAAAAACGGTCGTCTGTTCATCCGTCCCCAGCTTTTTCATAGCCCTGCGGTAGCCCGAAGGCTTTGGTTTTCCTGCCTTATGGATATACGCTGCGTGCACTGCATCATTAAACATTTTTACACGGGGTTCTTTGTTATTGGACAAAAGGATACAGGAAAACCCGATTTGCGTAAGCTTTTCGAACAGGTTTATGGCCCTCTCGTCCGCGGGCGCCCCATGCGGAACCAGGGTGTTGTCAATATCAAAAATGATTCCACGGTAGCCCTCTTTATACAGCTGCTCGAAATCAATCTGGTATGTACTGTCTACATATTCATCCGGATATAAGAAAAAAGACATTTGTTTCTCCTGTTAAACAAGCATTTTTTTGAGCTCATTCATGAACGTATTGACGTCTTTAAATTCCCGGTAAACAGATGCAAACCGTACATATGCAACTGCATCCAGGTCCTTCAGCCTGTCCATGATGACTTCCCCGATTACAGAGCTGGCAACCTCTTTTTCCTCACGGTTAAAAATTTCTGTTTCCACATCATCCACCAGCTTTGTAATCTTTTCTACCGAAATCGGACGCTTATGGCAGGCGGACAGCACACCTTTTTCAATCTTGGTGCGGTCGTACTGCTCTCTGTTGTTATCCTTTTTGATGATGATCAGCGGAATCGTTTCCACCTTCTCATAGGTCGTGAAACGCTTGCCGCAGTCATCACACAGTCTTCGCCTGCGGATGGAATTGTTATCATCTGCAGGTCTGGAATCGATTACTCTTGTATTTTCACTGCTGCAAAACGGGCACTTCATCAGCTTTTGTTCCTTTCCATTTTATATATGTTCTGCTTACCGGATAGTATAACCGTCCTCCCTTTAATTGTCAACCATCTGGCAGATCCTGCTTAAATTTTATGTTTCATTTCTTTCTCATCAAAATCCACAAGTACGATATCCGGTCCAATTCTTATGACTTTGCACCACGGGATACAAAATTCACTTTCCCGGCAGAAGCAGCCGAAATATTTTCCTGGTCCAGGCACAATCAGCGCGGTAATATCCCCGCATTCCTTGTCAAATTCCAGATCCCTTACATTACCAAGGCATCTGCAGTCATTGGCACAGATAACTTCCTTTTCACACAAATCAGAAAAACGCATATGCTCTCTCCCCTGCCCGGCAGGCAGGCGCTGTTTTTGAAATTATATGCGGCATTTCCCTGTTTATACATTAAACCGGAACAAAATCACATCCCCGTCTTTTACAACATAATCCTTTCCTTCCAGTCCGACAATTCCTTTATCCCTGGCGGCGGACAGGCTTCCACAGTCCAGAAGATCCTGGTAATTGACCACCTCGGCACGGATAAATCCGCGTTCAAAATCGCTGTGAATCTTTCCGGCTGCCTGCGGTGCTTTTGTTCCTTTTATAATTGTCCACGCACGGGTTTCGTCTTCTCCCGCGGTCAGGTAGCTGATTAATCCTAAAAGGCTGTAGCTTGCCTTTATCAGTTTTTCCAGACCGGATTCCTTTAATCCCAGTTCCTCCAGAAACATGGCTTTTTCATCATCATCCAGTTCTGCGATTTCCTGCTCAATCTGCGCACAGATTACGAATACCTCGCTGCCTTCTTCCGCTGCCATTTTGCGGACATTCCCAACATGTACGTTGGATTTCCCATCATCGGCAAGGTCTGTTTCTGCCACATTTGCCGCATAAACCGTCGGCTTCGCAGTCAAAAGATTGTAGCTGTTAAACCATGCCTTAAGATCGTCATCCTCCGGCACCTCAAAAGTACGCGCCATTTTGCCATCCTCCAGATGCTTTTTGACAGCTTCCAGAAGTTCCAGTTCTTTCGCAAGCGTTTTATCCATGCGCGCCTGTTTGGCAACCTTTGCAATTCTGCGTTCCAGAATCTCGATATCGGAAAAAATCAGCTCCAGGTTAATCGTTTCGATATCCCTTGCCGGATCTATGCTTCCATCCACATGCACGATATTGGTATCTTCAAAACAGCGCACCACATGAACGATGGCGTCAACTTCCCGGATATTGGCAAGAAACTGGTTTCCAAGCCCTTCCCCTTTGCTTGCGCCTTTTACAAGCCCTGCGATATCCACGAATTCAATGACCGCAGGCGTTACCTTTTTGGAATGGTACATGTTTCCCAGTGCCGTAAGCCTTTCATCCGGAACGGCAACAATCCCAATATTCGGGTCAATGGTACAGAACGGATAATTTGCTGATTCTGCCCCTGCCTTTGTAAGCGAATTAAACAAAGTGCTTTTTCCTACATTTGGAAGACCGACGATTCCTAGTTTCATTTTAACTTAATCTCCTTTGGTTTTTCTTATATTTTATAGGGTTTTCGCCTTTCAAGGTTTTGGTTACGTACCAATTTACGTACCAATTTTTCTAAACTACCTTGAGAGACGCCGCAATTTTTTCAATTTCTTTGTGCTTTTCATCTTCTGTCGTGTGAACATACAGATTCATGGTTATACCAATATTAGAATGTCCAAGTATCGTCTGCAATGTCTTTGGCTTCATACCGCCCTCGATACATCTGGTGGCGAATGTATGCCGCAATACGTGCATGGAAAATCTCGGAATCCCTATCTTGTCACACTGTTTAAACAACATGGTGTCCTACAATGCCCCTTACAAACCTTTTCTGCTGCTCCAACGTCAACGCTTCCTTCTTCTATGTAGGCTTCCCAATATCAGATTTTACCATTCCATTACAGGGATTTTTCATGATCACATCATTTTGATACGCATAATCAAGCATATTAAACAATGCTATCCTTGTCTGATAAATAGTAGATGTTCGATACCCTTCGTCAGCCATACGGTTCATAATCATTTGGCACTGAATCGGTTTTACTTCTGACAAAATCAGTTTTCCGATCACTGGATCAATGTTACGTTCATAACGCTCTGTATAATTTCTTACCGTGTTCGGGCGCACCGTTCGTTTTTTCATGCTGATCCAATAGTCAAACCATGCCTTTACCGTCATTTCTTCCGGGAAATTCAGATTGCTATGCTCGTCCTGATATTGCGAGTCTGCCAGCCATTGCCTGCACTCTTGTAATTTGCGGAATAATTCCTGCTTCCGTTGTCCGTATTTCGTAGTAAATCTGCCAACATAGAAGCCATCCGACCTTTGGCTTATTCCAACGCCAAGCTCCTTTCCTTTTATATCCTTTCCCATAGTAAAAGCTCCTTTCTGTCATAGAACAAGTTCTATGACTATCGCGGTGCTCCTCAAATGCTCATACAAGCATGGCATTTTCATCGCTACTCGCGTAAAAAGAGCCTTAATACCAAATGCTCGGCAAGCCGAGCATTGATAGTATAGCATAGTAAGGCTCAAAAGTAAATTGCGGGATTTTATATTTCCACTGTATCGCTTAAAAATTTATCAAATTCTCTACGCTTTACGAGCTTCTTTTTTCCCACATACAGTACAAATTTGCAATTCGGCATCTTTAGCAGTTCTTCTATCCGATTAATTCCGATATTGGAATATTCTGCGGCTTCTCTAATCGTTAAGTTGGATTTTTCCCAGATTGGTACTTTGTTTGCATTATTGCTCCTCATGTTTTCAGCCATCTTCTATCAAATTTCTCCTTAAAAAGCACAAAAGGACAGTCCAGACCGATTCCCTATGGTCTGTGACTGCCCTTTACGCTGTGTTAGATAAAAAACATCTAAATCCCTAATTGTTCTGCAAACTGTTGGGAAGAATTGCAGTGTCATTTACGGGATTATGTATTCAATTTTAAATGCCAAATCTTGACACAACTGCCCTAAGTTTTAAACTTCTTCGGCATATACTTTCAACAAACCCTCAATCGCTTTTTCAAAATGATATTTTTCT
>CAYNOE010000248.1:0-4540 GCA_964398745.1 uncultured Lachnobacterium sp. | reverse complement strand
TAAGCAAAGAACGCTTATTATACTGCGCGGAAAGAGCACCGCGCATATAGTGTCACCAATCAGAGATTGACGACATGGTATAATATATTCAGGATAAATACAGAATTGAGTAAAGAGAATTTTTTGAAAAGGAGGCGTAATGCGTACACTTAAAAATATAATCAGTCATTATATGAGGATTGTAACTGTATTGCTGATTGTTGCTCTTTTGGTAATTATATTTTACTTCCAGGTAGTGAATGAGCGGCAGCAGGCCTACCAGCAGGCGAAGGAAACTTTCTACCAAATTGAACAGGTTCTGGGAGAAAATACGGAGGAACTTACCGATATAAAACGGGTCTATAGGGAAACTTGTCTGCACAATGCGGAGGTAATTGCTTATATTATAGAAGATAATCCCTCTGTTTTAGACAGTGTGGAAGAACTGAAGAAAATTGCCATAATGGTAGAGGTGGATGAAATTCATATTTTTGACAAGGCTGGACGTATTTTTTCGGGAACTCACCCGCTATATTATAATTATACCTTTGATTCAGGGGAACAAATAGGTTTTTTTAAGCCTTTGCTTAAAGACAAATCTTTGCGCCTTGTACAGGATATAACACCGAATACGGCGGAAAAGAAAATGATGCAGTATTCCGCTCTATGGAGTCATAATGAAAAATTCATTGTACAGGTGGGTATGGAGCCGGTAAATGTTCTGAAGGTTACAGAAAAAAATGAACTGTCTCATATTTTTTCTCTGTTACGTGTCAATTCCGAAGCTAATTATTACGCAATTAATAAAGAAAACGGAAATATTGTAGGATCTACCGACTTGTCCTGCATGGGAAAAAACAGTTCCGAAATAGGACTGAACCTCAAAAAAATTAGTGGTAACCAAAAAAACTTTTATGCCAGTGTAAATGATATAAAGTCCTACTGTGTGTTTATGGAATCCGGTGAAAACTATATCGGGCGGGTCATTTCCTGTCAGGAACTGTACCGGCGAATTCCATTTACAATGTTAGAGTTTGCGTTTTGCCTGTTTGCCGTTGCGGTGATTTTGTTTTATGTAGTCACCCACTATATGAACAAGTATGTGGTTGAAGGCATTTATAGTATCAATGATAAATTACGTGCTATTTCTCAGGGATATCTGGACGAGACAGTTGATGTCAAAAGCAGTGAAGAATTTGCTGAGCTGAGCCGCTATATCAATCAAATGAAAAAGAGTATTATGGAAAACAACCGTAAGATGTCCTATGTAATTGGTAAAACCCAAATGCCCATCGGTGTGTACGAATACAATCCGTGTACGAAAAGAGTGCATATCAGTGAATATGTTCCTGAAATTCTTGGCCTGGAAACAGAAGAGTATGAAAAGTTATCTGCAGACTATAAAATTTTCAGGAAATTCATCAGAAATTTGCGCAAAAATATTGTTGACAATGAAATCTGTGTATATTCCTGTCGGGAACGTTATGTCAAACTGGATGAGATTGAAGATGATGAAAATGTTTTTGGCGTCGTTATCGATGTGACCAAAGACATTGAAAAGCGCAAAAAAGCAGAGGCCGAACGGGAGGCCAAAAGCCGTTTTCTTTCCAATATGTCCCATGAAATCAGGACACCAATTAACGCGGTGCTTGGAATGAACGAGATGATACTGCGGGAGGCAAAGGATAAACAGATTTTAACATATGCGTCAAATATCCAAAGTTCTGGAAGAATGTTACTGTCTTTGATAAATGACATTTTGGATATGTCAAAGATTGAATCCGGGAAGATGGAAATTATTCCGGTAGAGTATAAGATGTCCACTGTGGTTATGGATTTGTGGAATGTCATTTATTTGCGCACAAAGAAGAAAAACCTGGCGTTTGATGTGGAATTGGATGAAACGCTTCCCTGTGTACTGTATGGTGATGATGTGCGGATGAAACAGATTGTGACAAACCTTTTGACAAACGCGGTAAAATACACACAGGAAGGTAGTGTAAGACTTAAGATTTTTTATGAACGTCAAAAGGACGATGAACTGATACTGAAAATATCTGTAATGGATACAGGTATTGGTATCCGAAAAGAAGATATGGGAAAGCTTTTTGAAAGTTTTCAGCGTCTGGACGAAGAGAAAAACAGAAATATTGAAGGAACAGGGCTTGGTATGAATATTACAATGTCATTGCTTAAGATGATGGGCGGTGATATGGAAATTGACAGTGAATACCAGAAAGGTTCTACCTTTACTGTAATCATACCCCAGAAAATTATAAGGGATGAACCCACAGGCAGCTTTCAGCAGATACAGGAGAGAAATTCCAAACAGAGCGGCAACAAAAAAGGCAGTTTTATAGCGCCTGAAGGCTGTACGCTTGTGGTGGATGATAACGGGATGAACCTGACCGTGTTTAAGTCTTTGTTAAAACGGACAAAAATGCAGGTTGTGACGGCAGAATCAGGAAAACAATGTCTGGAATATGTTCAGAAACAGAAATTCCACATTATCTTTCTGGACCATATGATGCCTGAAATGGATGGAATTGAAACATTGTCTGAAATAAAGAGACTTGCAAAGCGTATGGATTTTCCCAATAAAGATACGCCGGTTGTTGTACTGACGGCAAATGCCGTGGCAGGCGCCAGAGAGATGTATCTTGAAGAAGGTTTTCAGGACTTTTTGTCAAAACCCATTGATGCAGAACTTATGGAACAGATGATATGTAAATATCTTCCACAGGAGCTGATTCAGACAGTTACGGAAACTGACAGTGATTCAGAAAACGAAAATAACGCTGATGAATATGACCGTTATCTAAAAGAGGGGATTTCTGTCAGAAACGGACTAAAACATTCCAAAGCCGATATGGAAATCTATATGGAGCTCGTGGGAATGTTTATAAGGGACAAAGATAAAATAGAATTACTGCGGGATTTGTCCGTACATAATATGAAAGAATATGCTATTCAGGTGCATGCTTTAAAAGGAAATGCCCGGACACTGGGTGCGGATAAACTGGCGGATATAGCATATGAGCATGAAATGCAGAGCAAGGCAGGACAGGAAGATTATGTAACTGCACACTGGGGGGAACTGGAACAGGTATGGGAAGCCACATTGGAAACCTTGAAAGAAATTTATGAAAGATATGCTCCCAAACCGGAGAAAACAGACATTTTAAACAATGGGGAACTGTTTGAACTGCCCCAGGAGAAACTTGATGAAATGGCAGCGTTTATCGATGAGTTCAAAACAGATGCGGCTATGGAGCAGATAAAAGAATGGCTGAAAAATCCTTTGCCCGGTGATATGAGACAGCGGTTAATGGATGTTTTGACGGCGATAGAAGATGAGTATGATGAGGATAAAGCAATCAGTATTTTAAAAAATAACTAGGAGGATAACAAATTATGGCAGACAAAAAAAGTATTGTGGCAGTGGATGACAGCGGGCTTATGTTAAGGACGCTTGAGCGGCTGTTGGGCAAAGGATATGTTTACCATGGATTTTCAAAGGGGATGCGTGCCCTTAAATATTTAAAGGATGAGGGCAAGCCGGATTTGATTATTTTGGATATTGATATGCCGGAAATTGACGGATATAAAATGCTTGAGATGATACGGGAAAAAGATGAATTGAAAGAGGTGCCGGTTCTTTTCCTGACATCAAATAACGATAAAGAACATGTGGTAAAGGCAATCGAGGGTGGTGCCAACGATTATACAGTAAAGCCTGTTGAGGAGGAAGTGTTCATGAATAAAGTGCGCAGACTGCTAAAGGAAGGGTAGAAGGAGCCTGGTTTGGATGATGTATAAATTATCCTGAAGATATAAGTGACACGGGGGACAGCATTATTCTGCAGTCCCCGGGTTTTCTGTAATTCATTTATATCTGAAAGGGGATATTTTTGATTTTCTCGTAATATGGCAGTAACAGATTTTCATATCTTGCCTGCAACTGCATTAAGAACAGTTTCTTTCTGTTTGCGCTGCATACGATAAGGGTACGGTTGTCCATGGTGCAGTATACTTCTGGAATTTGTGTTATGAATTTGCAAATTTCCGGCATATGGGAACTGATATTTGGAATTACTTTTTTTATTGCATCACACAGTCCGTTCTGTTTTTCATATAAATCAAGAAAATGGATAGCGGATAAGGTATGCCCTTTGATTCCGTATGCAGTCTGTATATTTGATGCATTTTTAATAACAAGCTGCGGATTCTGTAACAATTTTTCAATTTTTGATTCAGACAGTTTTGTCTGGAAGCATCCGCCGTTGTCGAATACCGGGGCAAGTCGGTCGTTTCCCTCAGCATCCCTTAAAATCCCCCAGTTTCCGTTATTTCTGTCATTATTATTAATAAAAATATCAATCACAGCCTGTTCCCAGAATCTTTCCTTTATTCCATTAACATGTCGAAGAATCTGGTTGTAATCCAGGTGCAGAAGAAGTTCTTCTAAATCAACATTATGCTCTGAACCTGTAGAAGAAAAACTTTGTTCCAGCATTTCAGACAGTTCCGTATTTGCAAAATTTTTTATTGTCCGGATTTC
>CAYNOE010000247.1:0-4650 GCA_964398745.1 uncultured Lachnobacterium sp. | reverse complement strand
ATACCCTATTTTTTGAAAAGGTACTTCACAATCATCTATAAAAAAAGGATAAAATATCTAAAAAAAGATTTGCATTTTTATAGGCCTGTAGTTTATGTTATATTTCGTTTTATTAGGAGAATTTCATGTATAATTATCTAATTACATATGCACTTACATTTTTTACATCAATTTATCTTTATTTTAGGCTTATAAATATGTATTCACCTATGTATTGTAAACGTAAAGTTATATGCATTATTTTTCTTTCTGTTAGTGCAACGCTTTTAAGATTGTACATCCCTTTACCTTCCATCTGCATATATTTGCTTTTTTATCTCACCATCTTACTTTGTTTCCACTGCAATCCCAAGTTGGGATTTGTCACCACGCTAATTGCCTTTTTCTTAAGCCAGGCCTTACTTATTGTCGCTTCATCAATAGGTGCCATGGTTTTATATCCATTTTTTCGAAATGAATCACTCCCTCCAAAATTAATTCTTTACTTTTTCACTGGAATCCTTCTGTATTACAGTGCACATCTTCCATTCCAAATCAAACGGTTCCAAAAAGGAATTTCGTTTTTATATAATAACAATTTAATAAATTCAGGCGTTTGGATAGGAATTATTACTGTATGTCTCTTATCATTTGGACAACAAATGTATTCTCCATTTTTGGATTCGCAATTAATTGTCCTCATCATCCTGATTCTTCTCGCCGCCATCCTCCTGTTCTTCCTCTGGCAGCGCTGTATCCGCCAGTACTACCTGACGAAACTGCGCAACCTGGAACTGGAATCCCTGCGACAGGAGCTGGAGGAGAAGGATGCCATGATTGAACGGCTGATGAAAAACAATGAGGAGCAGGCGCAGATGATTCACAAGGACAACAAACTGGTGCCTGCCATGCTCTCTGCGGTCACGGACTATCTTCTGGCGGCGGAATCCGGCGGTGACACAGTACATACAGGAGAAGCGCTCGCTGCGGAACTTAAGGGACTTGCGGATGAACGGCTTACCATCCTGACCACAGCTTTTGAAACCGCCGCCACGCTTCCGCTTCTGCACTGCGCCAGCGTGGACGCGATGCTTTCCTATATGCAGAAACGCGCCCTGCAGGAGAAAATTACATTTGAAGTAAAACTCCATCCCGGCTTTGCAGGGCGGATTGGAACCGACATCACGGAAGCAGACTTATCCCATCTGCTTTCTGACCTGCTGGAAAATGCAGTCATTGCAACGAAACATGCAAAAAATCGCAGGATTCTTGTGCATCTTGGCATTCTCTATGATGCCGCGGTCGCAGAGGTAAGCGACAGCGGCCAGGCATTTGAGCCGTCTGTTTACCAGGATTTCGGGCTGCAGAAACATTCCACACATCTGGACAGCGGTGGCAGCGGAATCGGACTGATGGATATCTGGAAACTGAAAAAGAAATACGCGGCCTCCCTGCACATTTATGAATATGCAGATGAAGCTGCGCCTTATACCAAAAAGATTTCCGTTGTGTTTGACCACCGGAAACATTATCTGATCAGAACCTGCAGACCGGAAGAACTGGTAAAAATGCAGGCAAGGAGCGACCTTTACATCCTCCCGTTAAACGACTCAAAAGAGTAACAATAGTTTTCTTTTTTCTGTTTAACCCAGAATTATTACTTTTCTTGCTCAATTTTCACTCTTTTCCAACGGATAAATTTTCTATAAATGGGTATGATTGTTATACTACTCTACATTTTTCAAAGAAAGGAAGGAATGAAAATGAGATTACCAAACGGATACGGGGGAGTTGTCAAACTCACCGGCAACCGCAGGCGTCCTTATGCGGCGCGTATCACAACCGGCTGGATTTTAAACGACAACACCGGAAAAAAAGTCCAGCGTTACCACATTCTGGGATATGCATCCACCCGTGCAGAAGCACTGCAGATGCTTGCAAAATACAACGATTACCCGATTGACGGGGAAGCGCTCAAGTTCACGTTTTCTGACATTTATGAACGCTGGTCAAAAGAAAAATACCCCAACACTTCCTACTCCAGCATTAAATGTTACCGCGCCGCTTATGCAGTCTGCAGTGATATCGAAGACATCCCCTTCCGCGATTTACGGCTGGACGACCTGCAGCGTGTCGTGGACAGGTGTGGGAAAAATTTCCCAACCCTGAAAAAACTGCAGATGCTTTTCAACCAGCTTTATGACTATGCCATGAAGCACGAAATTGTTGCAAAGGACTATTCGGAGTATGTAAACATCATCAAATTCAAGGACAGGAACCCGAACAAAATGACACGGAACCGCTTCTCCCCTGCGGATATTGATCTTTTATGGGAGAAAAAATCCGACCGCCATTACCAGACCATTCTGATGCTGATCTATAACGGCGTCCGCGTATCGGAACTTCTGAACCTGAAAAAAGAAAACGTCCATCTTGATGAACAGTATTTTGACGTGACGGACAGCAAAACGGAAAACGGCATCCGCAAGGTTCCGATTGCCGACAAGGTACTGCCCTTTTACCAGGGATGGTATAACGACTGTTCCCACTGCGAGTATCTCATCCACACACTGGACGGCAGGCATTTTTCTTATGACAACTACTACCTGAATGTGTTCAAACCGCTCCTGCACCGGCTTGGCATCTCGGAACGCACCCCGCACTGCTGCCGCCATACTACAATTTCCATGCTGGCGGAAGCCCATGTGGACCAGACAATCATAAAAATGATTGTCGGACACACCGGCGCCATGAGTCTGACGGAACGGGTATACACCCATCTGGATATCAGGGAACTCATTGATGCCATAAACCAGATTTAAGACCGGGTGCGGCGGCTTCTGTCATAACCGCGCTTTATTATGGCATAAAAATTTGTCATTTTCTGAATTTAAAAGAAGTTTTACATGAACCCTTGTTTTTCTTTGCAAACGATATATAATTACCTGTACAGATGGATTCCAAGTCCACTGTAACCGCAAAAACAAAAGAAAGGAGAACAGCCATGAAGTACCAGGACGGTTTTAAAAAGGGATCCCTCGATCTACTGATACTTACGATTCTCTCCAAAAAGGATTGCTATGGCTATGAAATTTGTCAGCTTCTCAAAGAGCATTCCCAAAGGATAATCTCTGTACCAGAAGGTTCGCTGTATCCCGCCCTCTACAAACTGGAGGCCAGAGGGTTTGTTTCACAAAAAAAGAAGCTGGTCGGCAGAAGACGCGAAAGGATTTACTATCATTTGGAAAAAGCAGGAAATTATGC
Organism: uncultured Lachnobacterium sp.; assembly: GCA_964398745.1. Classification (GTDB taxonomy): domain Bacteria; phylum Bacillota; class Clostridia; order Lachnospirales; family Lachnospiraceae; genus Roseburia. The sequence continues at coordinate 1,407 of CAYNOE010000247.1, read as the reverse complement.
CATGCTGGAAATGGTAAATGCTTACCATGAAGTTTCTAAAGGCATTGCGGCCATTCTAAACTGGGAGGAAATGCATGAACAAAATAGTCAAGCAGTATCTTAAGGAAATTCAAATACGTCTTCCTGCCGGAGTTGAAAACCGTGAACAGTATTTATCCGATATGGAAGCCGCGATTACCGGCAGTATGGCAGACATAGCAGATGTCACCTACATGTCACTGGTCAAGCAGTTCGGCGATCCGAAAGAAATTACTGACGATTTTCTTGAGATGCAGGATCCACGGAAATTAATGAGATTAAAGCAGGAATCCAATTTACGAACCGCCTTTTTTATACCGGCGGTCACAGGCTTAATACTTTTGCCTGTTTTTTATCTGTTCCACCGGAATCAAAAAAAATTGAAATAATACCGGGCTAATCGTTTGCCGGACAGAAATGCAGTTTTTGTATTTTTGTCCGGTTTTTCTGTTTTAACCAGAATTTTATATGCCATACCCTCATTTATTCTTGCAAACACAGAATTTCTTGCTGATTATTTTCTGCTTGGCTAAGATTATTCGTAGAGACACACATTCATAAAGGAGGTTTCCAGTATATATGAAAAGCCGGCAAATTGGAGAAATTTTAAGAAAATACCGCAAGCAGCGCGGATGGTCAGTTGCCGACGTTGCCATTCAGCTTCGTGATAACTATGAGCTAAACGTTGCCGAAAAGACAATTTACGGATGGGAAAGCGACCAGTCATATCCCCGCACAGAAACACTCCTGCTTCTGTGTGAATTATATCAGATTGAAAGTTTTTCCAGCGATTTAATAATCCCTGCCAACACAAATGAATTTCAGATTACCTCTGAAGAGCGCAGGCTGATTGAAAAATACCGCCAGCATCCGGAATTTCGAAACGCGATTAAGAAACTGCTGCTCTGACAACGGCTCCGCCAGCCTGCCGCGCAGATAAAATGAAAAATTCACTTTTCATTTTTATCCGGGCGGTCTGTTTGTGGTACATTGCACGGTATTTTAATGCATCTGCCCTTGTATATTAAATTTTTGTAATTTTTTTCCAAAATTTCTATTAAATTATTAAATATTCCCTCCAAAAAACTGTATCAAAAAACTTCGTTACTTGTGTGTTACTTGCGTGTCACTTGTAAAAAAATTTAAAGTTATCCCTTATCCGCTTTCACTCTCCCACTGCCCCGTTTTTTCAAAAACATTTCATCACGGATTTGAATAGTATATGTTAATTATTTGTTGCTTATAACATAAAATTCGCCCGGATTTTGAAAATTTTCCTATCTCAAGCCCCTGAAAACAGCGGACTTCCAAACCGTAACCTTCCCTTCAGTTACGGTCAAGGTAACAGGAAAGAACTCAAAGGGCAAGAAGCTCTCCAAGAGCCTGAAA
>CAYNOE010000246.1:0-4656 GCA_964398745.1 uncultured Lachnobacterium sp. | reverse complement strand
AGTGCAGGGAGGTTGGAACTGGAAGAATTGTAGACCGGCTGGCTGTATATAGGCATAGGGGTATAAAGATAGAAAACACAACACGAGGAGTACCATGAAGTCATTAGAATTTTTGAAGATAAAAGAAACACCCAAATATAAAAATATGTGTATCGGGAATGGCGTGATTTATCTGCAGGATGCCTGTATCGTGCTGAATAACATCTGTGCAATGGAAATCCTGCTACCGCCGGCATTATCCCCCGGGTTTGGCATAATATGTATTTTGGCAGGCATCTTGGGGTGTTTTGCTCCAGTCGAAGCATTTCGGTTCATAGGCATATATACCATACCGATTGGAATCTTGTCTATTATTCTCGTTATATTCCTTAGCAGCAGGAGAAAATACTGCCTGAGAATTGTTTTAAACTCAGGTTTCTCCTGTGGATTTAGAAATAAAGACATAAAGTATATGAGAATGCTATTAGTAGATATTCAGAAGGCGATAGGAAACCCCCAGATTAAATTTTATGCAGACATCACGAAGAAAAGTATAGAGGCAGTTGATAACATATATAAGTACATTGGACGTTTGAAAAAGGAGGTTAAAGTGACATATAATTTCTATGATAAGGTTGTTTGGAACAACGATGCCGTTGAAGGTGGACAAACAAATATTTTTCACGATGATTTTAGTACACAGACAAATATAAACAATCAGACATTAACAGACGAGCAGTGGAAGGTTTTAATCCAGTTTTTTGCAAAAAGGATGCAGTCTCTTGAGCCGGAGACGCAGGCGTACCATTCCTGTTCGAAGTTGTGCGAGACAGCAAAACAGAAAGATGCTTCTGCGCTGAAAGAAGAAATGAAATCGGCAGAAACTCCAAAGCGGCCGCGCAGTCAGGACAGGCATCTGTACAAAATGAAGATGAATATTTATGTCCTGAAGCAGTTAGCAGGGTCTTAAGTAAAGAAGACATAGAAAAATTAAAGAATACAGTTTATGAAAATTTACCACAGGGTAAAAATATTATCCAGATGGTAATCAATGAGATTTATGCCAGAAACGGATACCGTTTTGACAGTCCAAAACTACAGGAATACTTCGAAGCGAAAAGCTGGTATGTTCCAACTGCAGACAGTGAAGCGGATATGGAAAGCATATATGCAGGGATGTCAGAAACCGACAAGGCGAACCTTGATCTGTTAAAAGATGAAAGAAAGGGTAAAAAATGATTTGTCAGAAATGCGGCTGCCAGAATGAGGATAATGAGGTGTTTTGCAGAAAATGCGGTGCTCTTATAGAAGATGAAAGTCTGGATCAGTGGCTGGACAGCGTGATGCCGGAGCAGAAACAGTTTGATTTTAATGCACTTATAAAAATGCTTAAGCCCAAAAAGAAGGTGAAGAACTGGGTGATTATTCTGGCAGGGGAAGTACTTCTGTCAGTTGTGCTGTTGTTTTCCCTTTTTCAGAAAGTGTCGGGGATGTTTGGTGCGGAAAATACAGCGGAGCATTATTTTGCGGCGCTGGCGAACGGAAAATGGGAAGAAGCTTATTCGATGCTGGAATTAGAAGAGGGGGAGTTTACCAGCTGTAAGGCATATGATATCTGCTGTGAAAATAATTCGCTTCCTATTATTACCAGTTATTCTGTACAAAAGGAAAACCGGGGCGGAACCCTGGGAAAAGATGTAACGGTTCTATACCGGGAAAGGGGTACCTCTTCTGATACGGTATACCACATTTCACTGAATAAGCAGCCGGAGAGAAAATATTTATTTTTTGAAAACTGGAAAGTCAGTGCGGGGAGCCTTTTGTCAAAAGATGTTCCTGTAACAGTGCCCCATGGAGCTGCTGTCAGCATAGACGGTATTTCACTGGGAGAAACTTATTTGTCAGCTGTAGAAAACGGTCTGGATTTTTATTCCATACCCGTTATGTTTGCCGGAAAACACCAGATTGTGGTAAGTATGCAGGGGATGGAAACGGTAAAGGAAGTCTTTGATACAAACCTGAATGGATATTCTTTGGATAAGATGCAGATATCCCCCAATATCCTGCAGGAATTGCTGGGACAGGCAGAAAAAGACCTGCAAAGTATTTATACCGCAGCCATTCAGGGAATACCGTTCAACAAAATTTCGGAATTGTTTGTGACAGACGGGGAAAAGGCGGTGGAAATAGAAAGTAGCTATATTTCTCTCTCAAAAGAGCTGACAGATACAGAATATCATCAGATTGACGCCCTGGACCTGACATCTGTGGCAGGAGAGGCGTATGCCAGTCCGGAAGACGGAATTTGTGCAGAGGTAGATGTTTCCTTTAACTACCGGATTATGTATTCTTATCTGGATTCGTGGGAGGATGTCCGTAAAAAGGATACCTGTAATGGGAAAGATGAACTGACATTTTATTATATACCAGAAGACGGGAAGTGGAGTCTGGGTAATCTGGGATGCCACAGCCTATACTATTAGGACTGAATATAAGCAGTATCTGCCGCCATTTCAGTTGCAGCTGGTCTAATTGGCAGTAACCCTGATACGCTTGGGGGAAAAATCACAGCCATGGAAAATAAGCAAAAAGATATGGGGTAACCAGAAGAAACTCTGGCTGCCCCATATTTTGTATACCTGAACTTTTCCTAAAACAGATTACATGGTATCCGTATAACGGAGACCTCCCTGTACATTATATGTTCCGGCAGATGTATAACCACTGGAGGCGCCTGCCTGCGTAGTCATATAAAAATTAACAAGCGATGCACTGGTGGCAATAGAAGAGCCATAATCCTTGAAGAAATTCTGCACCTTGGACATATCTGACTTTTTAAAGGTATCTTCATTTATCTTCATTCTGCCTTTTCCATTTACATCAATTCCGAACTGTTTCAGTGAATTCGTATTTTGTGCTGTCTTTTCCCTGATTCTGGATAAATTTGCTATTACACCGGAATTTGAGCTGGATTCAGCTTTATCAAACATAATGTTGTAATTGCTTACAAAATTCTTTGCAGTGGAAAGAATTTTGTCGATATCAAATACATCATTTCCGTCCTTATCCTTTATTTTTTCATACAGTTTATCAGATATAAGCGTTTCGATGTTCTCCTTGAGGGAAGTTGCACCAGTCTCTGTCTTATTATCTGTTTTGGTACTGTTTGTTGTATCTGAAGTCTTTACACTGGCCGCAGAGCCTGCAAACTGAAGACGTGATGAGATTCTGGATCCATAACTCATAATATCGTCTTTTGAAAACAGTTCCTGTACTTTGGAAACATCTGTTGCTTTCAGCTTATTTTCGTTAAGCTGAAGCGTTCCGTTTGCATTAATCGTAACACCCAGTTCTGAAAGCTTGCTGGAGTTTGCAGACGTATTGTTCATGATGTTTGCAACATACGCTGTTTTGTTTGTCAGGGTGGATTTTTTTGCGGAGCTTACAACATTATTGTAATTCTCTACAAAACTTTTCATTGCAGTAACTACCTTGTCTGATGCACTCGCTCCATCTTCACTTGTATAAGTCTTGGCATTCTGCAGTTTTGAAACAGAGCTGCTCAGACTTGAAATCCCTGCTGTCAGATTAGAATTTGCCGTTTGCGCCTCTTTGGAAATTGTCGGATGCTTCCTCTCTTCCAAAATTTTGTCGAGAACAGTCTTGCCTGAACTGCTGCCCGTACCTGCCGCTGATGTTCCTGAATTCTTATCCTTGCTGTAATAAGCTTTCAACAGCTTGCCATAACTGCCATTCTTAATGCTTGCATAATCTGATAAATAATTCAGATTTGTGTCGCTGTTGGATGAAGAAGTCTGGAACAGATTATAAATGTTTGTGCTCATTTTTCATCACTCCTTCAAATAAATTAAACTATTGTGTCCCATATTTTAATATTATCATTAGTATAGCATACATATTCCAAAATTGCAATAATTTGGATAATTTCATAAAAATTTCACATACACCTAAATCTTTATGATTTCTGTTTTTTCACGGAGTAACCAAAATTGCCGAGCAGTTCTCCCAGTGAGAAATATTCGCCGTGTGAATATGCCAGAAGCTGTGCCTGCCCAAGGCAGAACTTCCCGTTTTCATCCAGAAGGCTGTTTTCTATATGGACGCCCGCAACCTCTGCCAGAAACATATGATGGGAACCAAGCTCCTTAACCTCCGTTACCCTGCATTCAATATTGACAGGACATTCTTTGATCAGGGGTACAGATACGCTGGCAGCGTTTTCCTTTGTCAGGTGCATTTCCTGAAATTTATCCACATCCCTGCCCGAGCGCACCCCGCAGTAATCCACGGCTTTTGCCAGTTTACCAGTCGTCAGGTTGATGACAAATTCGCCTGTGTTTTTAATCATATGGTAGGAATGCCGTTCAGGACGCACGGAGATATACACCATCGGCGGATTTGTGCAGATGGTTCCTGTCCATGCCACGGTAATGATATTGTCTTTTTCCCCCTCGCAGCTGCAGCTTACCATAACCGCGGGAAGGGGATAGAGCATATTGCCCGGTTTCCATAATTCTTTGCTCATTTGAAGATCCGTCCTTTCCTATGTGATTTATTATAGCAAACTGGATTTGAAATGAAAAGGGAACAGTTGTAAGGCAGACAGCTCTGAAAGGTAAAATTTTCTCGCACTGTGGAAACTGCTTAAAAGCTGTT
>CAYNOE010000245.1:0-4664 GCA_964398745.1 uncultured Lachnobacterium sp. | reverse complement strand
AATAGCATCCTCATTCCAGCCTATTTGTTTTTCCAACTCAATTGTATTTGAAGGTTTCCCTGACAAATTGCAAAACCCATATCTAAAATCTTTTAAAATATAGTTTCTTTCATTTTCCAAAACTAACTTATCCTCCTTTGATTATTTCATTTATTAATTAAAAATTTGTTTTCTTATTTTTCTTAACAAAATCTATTTTCTTATGCAACACTGGTGTTTCTTCATTTTTATAATTAATTTTCTTCATTAAATCTGCGAAACCTCCTTCTCGATATTATCAAATGTATGACACAGATTATCCTTCTTTACCCGTTCTTTTTCTCTCTTCCAATAAAATGTAACAAACTTTTACAATTACTTCCTGATGGAACTCATAGGTCATAAAACGCATACTCTCTTGATTTCTCATCCTCTCCAGAGCTTATTGTATTCTATGACCTGATTCTATTCCAACTTTCTACGGATTGACACGGAATATTATATCCACGTATTATTTCGAGAAGAATTGCACAAACTCCCTCTTCCTATTCATCTTCAGTATCTACCTGATTCATCTTGCCATAAATAGTAACTTTGTATCTATCATTATAATGATTATTATAGTGAATCCATTTACCATCTACACTGCGTATTGCTTTTGCCGGAGTAAGCGAGCTTAACAGCAACTGGTTATCCTCCCCATTTGTCCGAACCTTCCAGATGTCTCCGCACTCTACATCATCAATCTGGTTAATATAATAAATCCAGTCATCACACTCTACTGCCCTGCCATTATCCTCCAGACACCGGACATCAAATAACAACTGCTCCTTATCCCCTGCAACCTCTGTTTCTTCCTTAGCTTCCAACTCCTTTTTCACGGCTTCCAGTTCTTCTTGCAACGCCAGAAAGTTTTGCTCCATTTCTTCCACCAGCTGCTTCACCTTTGTCTTATCCATTTATTTTCCTCCTAGTATAATAATGGTGTAGTCCATAAGGACTACAAAATAATAGTTACCAAATCTTATCCCATTGCCACGGCAACATCATCAAGCACCTGTTCCGCGTTCTCGATATTCTCACTTATTTCTTCCGTGTTGACCGTATTCATTTCATTCTCATCCCCGGCTTTCAGAACCAGCTGCACCTGACACATCTTATACAGAAGCCCGACCAGTAATACCGAGTTTTCCGTTGCCAGCTTTTCCGTTTCTGAAAATTCATTCCAGTCCGTTTTATGTTTTGTATTTACGGCAGAAGAGACTATCTGAAAGCAATCATCATACTGTTTCCTTACGCTTTCCAGCGTGTCACTGTATTCTTCTGCGGCATCCTCTAATTCATCCAGATAAGCGCAGGCTTTATTAATTTTTCTTTCCGCGCTTTTCATCTGGTCGTATGCTTCGTCAGCCTGGTCTTCCAGCTTACCGCCTGTAAAATTAAAAATAGCGCCTCCAACCAACAGACCAACTCCCAGTGTGGCGGCTCCAAGCATCGTAGAGCCCAGTGCTATTCCTCCTCCACCTGCCGCAAGTGAACCACCGCCAAGTGCAGCAAGCGTTGCATTCGTTGCTACAATACCGCTTAAGCTTCCGATTGCTGTTCCAGTAGAAGCCGTTCCCAATGCCATAACTGCTACATAGGCTCCCCCTGCTGCCGCCATTCCTCCCGCAGTTCCTGCGGCAGCCCCTGCCAGTCCGCCCAGTACTGCACCTGCCCCGACAGACACTTCTTTCAGTGCTTTGTGGTCATAATCAGGAAGTTTGACTCCATTCACCACATACTCTTTAAACTGTGGTCTGTTCTGAATTTTCTCAATGGTATCCGAAAATGTTTCAAAACCATTAAGAATTTCCAATTCCAAAGTTCCCAGATTATCCATCACCTTATTTGTCTCATCACTTTTACTTTGAAACCGGTTCAAATTGCTCCGGTGCTCACTTTTTACTTCCTCCATGGTTTCCCTGGCTTCTTTCATTTTGGATGCACCGGAAATTCCACTTCCTACTCCTGCCACTCCGGCAATCGCAGCTCCAATTCCTATTATCAATGGCAATGGCATATTATTTCCCCTCCAGTTTCTTTAATTCCTTACAAGCATTGTAATTTTGTCTGTAATATTCTTCCAATGACATCTCTGTTTTAAAAAACAGTTCATAACATTCATCTACCCTGCAAAACAATGGTCTTTTTTCATAAATTGAACATAAATTTCCGGACAAATATCTGCAAACACCATTACCGTTATCCAACTCTGCATATAATTCAGATTTGGATATGTTCCTGCAACAGCACCCACAGCAATCACATTTAAACATCAGCTAAATATTAAGGTGGCATTCTTATTTGACATATGTTCGTTAAAATCCCCCTGCCACGGTTTTTCTATGCCCATTCTCTCATATGTATCTAAAAGCATCTCATGAAGGTCTTTTTCGGTTTTTACGCTCTGAAGCATATCTGTCATTTTATTGTATTCTTCTGTTTCTTTTCTGAATAATTCAATATCAATTTTTTCCAGTTCCTGCAAATAAACCTGCAGTGCTTCATTAACACGTTTTAATGCATCAATCTGCGACTGAAACGGATTAGTAATGCCCACACGAATCATGACTTCTTTAATCACCAGTGTTACAAACCTAAACCATGCAACCAGATTTAATCTCATAAAGAAAAATACGGGATTTCCCCCATCCTTTATTGACCTTATTCCTGCATCAAGACCATCCATCACACAAAGAGTTCCGTCTCCAACCAGAAGCATTACCCGTAAATCGGGATGTTTCATTGTAGGAATACATTCCTTCAGAGGAAGCTGATACTGAAATTTTCGCCGTATTGCCCATATCAGCCGGATGCATAATTCTGTAACTACCAGCGGAATTGCCATTGTCATTCCAAAACGGAAATCATACCCCTGTGTAAATGCCGATTGTGCAATTTCTGCTAAATTCTTTGTTCCGTCCTGTGTTTTAAAGTTTCCAAAAGTACATAGTCCAAACAGTTCATAAAAAGGCATTACGATACCCGTTCCTCTCTCGTGGGCACCTGACGAGCCCGCCACATCGGACATTAAATGTCCAAACCAGTTTGCAATTCCACTCACAATTTTCATTACAAAATTGCCACCCTGCAATTCAAATGTATCTGTTGAAACTGTAACTAATTTTCCATCAGCAATAAATGATGATGTTGAGGTAAACTGATTCAAAATCGAAAAAAACAATCCAATAATATCGGGCGAGTGTGCCAGTGACATCATGTGATGGGAATTCGGTGCTATATTGAAAGCCTCTCCCACATCCCCCGGTTTTCTCTGGTCATAATTTACTTTATATTTACGTTCCAGAAAACCGATTGCACTTTTTGCGTTATTTGCATTCCCAGCCTTGGGATTCCAGCCCATTTTCTTTGCAAATCCCATGACCACCTTATCAGCCTGCTTATCTGTCCACCGCCCAAGTTTGCTGTCCCCCGGTGCTCCCACCAAAAAAATATCAATTATTCCTCCCAGTGCGCCACATCCAACAGCCGCCAAATAATCATATTTGTCACACTTATCTTTTTTCAGCAGTAACTCACGGTTTTCTTCACTGTCTGCTAATAGCGGATATTTTACTGTCTCATTTGCCATGGATATTTTCCTTTCCCTTTTGCAAATCCTCCATTCGTTTATTTTACGAAACTACCGTATATAATTCCTTAGAAAGAACCAGATACTGGTCTAAAAGCTCATTTACTTTATCAAATACTTCTCCTTTTATGCCCAGTCCGTGTATGATTTCTTCCATAAACTTCTTTTCTTTTTCATCATATACTCCATCCGCTTTAAGAAGTCCCAGTATCTCCAGTGTGATTATTTTTTTCTCTGACTCAGTTGTTCCTTCATTTATGCACTCCAGCAGATCCTCCATTGAGTCCTCCACATCCGGGACTGCTTCCGGAATATTCATCTCCCTGCAATATTCATAGATCATTTTTTCCTCTTCTTCTGCAAATTCACCATTTGCCAAAGCTGCATATACGCACAGTTTAAGGAAACCTTTCTTATTTTCTTCTTTCAGGCTTTTTAAAAACATCTCATTAATACCTCCTTTTTATTATGTGTTCTTCACCCATACATCCCCCACATCCTCCCAATCTCTTCCCTCATAACCTCCACAAATCCCTGCGACAGCAGGAACATGCGGATTCCATCGCCGTATACTTCTGCTTCGAGCACGGACACCCTGCCGCGCACCTCCACCACACGGGCGGTCGGCATACGGCCTGGAACTGCCTGCACGGACAGGCCTGAAAATTCAAAACGGATTTTCATCTTCTCGTCTGGAAACGATTTCCATACTCACTGCCTCTCTTCCATACAAACCCGCCTTTTTTATGGCAAAACAAGTATACAAAAATAAGCCAGACACATATCTGTCCGGGTAAATTTTCTTTTCACTTTTTTCCGGTATCTGTTTTCCCGCCGCGCTCCGGAACCACGATTCCGGTTCCCCTGCAGTGCGGACAGAAAACCTTTCCGGCATCCGGATTATAACTGTATTTTTTATGGCATTTGGGACAGGTTTTGTACTGTGGAAGCAAAATATTTCTCCTTTCCTTTATACGGTCACGGTGGATTTTCCAGATATCCACACCCTATTTTAAATAGTATATACTACATTTTTCTAAAAGTCTTATGC
>CAYNOE010000244.1:0-4726 GCA_964398745.1 uncultured Lachnobacterium sp. | reverse complement strand
TACTTCGCTGTTTACCACAACATCCTGATACCCATCCTTATATTTTAAGCCATCCTCAAACTCTTTGATTATTTTATCGGTAATCTCCTGAATTTCAGCATTAATTTCATCCGTGGTACGTGACAAGCTGTCCTGTGCTTCGCTTTCTGTCACTTTTGCATCCGGCCTGATTTCAGGAACGGTAATCTTTGCCGTATTTCTGTCGGAATCATACTGGTAATCACGGAATGTTACAACATTCACCAGCTGTCCAAGCACCGGAATCTTTTCCATGGCTTCCGCAGCTGTTGCTGACAGATTTGGCAGAAGGACAAATGCCGCAATACACGCTGCAGCTGCCGAAGTAAATCTGATAACGGCAACCTTTGGATGTCTTTCCCGTTTCAATGTTCTGGCCTCCTTAATTGACTGCCGCAGTTTCTCTTCCTGCTGCTCCGACATCTGCGGTTTCTGGTATTCCTCTTTCCATGATACCAGTTTTTCCTCTGTTTCTGAAAAATTATTCTTCATATTCTTCACCATTCCTTTCCACTTCTCCATCCGACAGCAGCACCTGCAGTTTCCTCATACTGCGGTACAGTCTGCTCTTTACGGTATTAACGTTTTCCTCCAGAATCTCTGCAATCTCCGAAATTTTCCTGTCTTCAAAGTATTTCAGGATAATCACTGCCCTGTCCTTATCTGCCAGGGCATTTAATGCCTTATGTAAATCAATATCCATATACTGGTCTTCTGCGGCACCCATTTCCGTTTCATTTTTATCCTGAACTGCCTCAAAGGAAAAATGCTTTGGCTGTTTCAGATACTCGAAGCATTCATTCAGCATAATGCGGTATATCCATGTCTTTGCATATTCCGGATGCTTTAATGTATGGCTGTTTTTCATTGCCTTGCAGGCTCCGTCTTGTACAATGTCAAAAGCATCTTCCCGGGAATGCGCATACCCGTATGCAAGCTGGTAATACTGGTTATACTTTTCCAGGAGAATTTGTTCGATTAATTCCCTGTTCGCTTTTTCCTTCTTTTGGGAAAACAAATTCAAAATTTTTCACCTCCCTTATGCCCTTCATAAATATTAGACTGCTTATGTCTGGAAAAAGTTTCATGGAAAAAAATTTTTCTACAGCATCTTTTGCAAATGCAGTATCTGGTTCCATGCTGGCGGAACATACGCTTTTTCGGACAATATAAGAGATTGACCTTCCTGGCCGGTTAAGATACAATATAGCAAAAAGGAGTACCAGACTGCATGAAAAATAATTATTTTATAGAAGGTCTGCAGGGAGCCGGAAAAAGCACTTTTGTACAAAGGCTTTCAGACAGCCTGAAGGATTATAAGGTTTTCAGGGAAGGTGATTTCTCTCCTGTCGAACTGGCATGGTGCGCGTGGGTAACGGAAATACAGTATCAGGACATACAAAAGAAATACCCTGCCCTTCAGGAAAAAATTAAAGAGAAAACCTTTTCAGAGGATGATCACAGAATTATATGCTATACGCAGATCATTACGGATGAACCCGGTTTCCACAAAAATATGGAACAGTATGAAATATATAACGGAAACCTGGACAAAAAATCTTTTGAACAAATAATACTGGACCGCTATAAAAAATGGAATGGAAACAGACAGATTTTTGAGTGTTCCATATTCCAGAATATCCTCACCAACCAGATGCTGTATCTTATGATGCCGGATAACGAAATTATGGATTTTTACAGAAGACTAAAAGATGTACTCTCAAAAAAAACATACAAAATTATTTACCTCGACGTGGATGACATCGCAGAGGGCATCCGGATTATCCGAAAAGAACGCTGCGATGACAACGGAAACGAAATGTGGTTTCCCCTTATGATAAAATACCTGGAAGAATCCCCATTCGGAAAAGAATATGCACTGGCAGGAATGGAAGGACTGCTTTTATACCTTAACAGGAGAAAGGCCATTGAACACCGGATTATCGGGGAGATTTTCAGGGATAACACGGTTATGATCAAGGCAAAAAACTACCGGATGGACGAGGTTATGAAACAGCTGCAGGAGAATTATTAAACCTGGCGCTTCCTGTATGTTTCAGCAGGAGCCCAGCAGTATCTGTTTCACCGTTTTTACATAATTCTCCGCCACCTGTTCATCAAAGGAAATCACCCGCGACCACATACGCAGCCCCTGGTAATAATACAGAATCAGATCCGTAATCTGCTCCGTGTCAGCCGCCTTAAATTCTTTCGTTTCTATCCCGTAATCCAGCAGGCTGATCCAGCGCTTTTTTGCCCTGTTGTTAATTTCTGTAAAGAAATCCCCGTTTCCAAGGCTGGCATATTCATAGATGGCAAGGCTTAAAGACAGCTCTTTATCCATTATCTCGGATTTTATTGCATCAAGCATATCTTCCAGAATCACGCTTGCGCTTTCTTTTCTTTCAATACGGTCTGCAATTACATATTCCTCTGACAGTATATCCGAAAAAATTTGTTCTGTTCCGGAATAATAACGGTAAAGCCCGCCCCGGCTAAGTCCTGTTTTTTCACAGATATCTGTCATTGTCACTGCCTTAAAGCCTTTTTCGGCAAACAGCCGGTATGCCTGTTTTAGAATTTTTTCTTTTGTTTTTGTTCCCTTGTTTCCCATATCAGACAGCCAGTTCCTCCCGCAGCAAAGCGTACATGCAGTAAGAATGGATTTTTCCATTCTTGTATACGCCGTTTCGCATGGTTCCCTCCAGGGTAAAGCCTGCTTTTTCCAGAACACCTCTTGAACCTGCATTGTCTTCAAACGGTTCTGCAAATATCCTTACAATATCAAACTTTTCAAATGCTTCTTTGCAGATTATCCGAACGGCTTCTGACATAATTCCCCTGCGCCAGTATGCCTCTGAGAGCCAGTATCCAAGCTCCGCAGACTTTTCATATACGTCATCCTTCACAAACACGCCGATACCTCCAACAGCTTTCCCTTCCACCTCTATTGCACAGGCAATCTGGTTTGTCCCTGCGTTTGAAATACAGTCGCTAATAAACCATACGGCATCTTTTTGCGTATACGGATTCGGGAATGTGTTGCGCAGCCAGCCTGCAATGGCAGGATTATTTGCAGCAGCCGCCAGTGATGCGGCATCCTCCGTTTTCCATGCTCTTAGTTTGAAATCTTTCATTTTCGGTTCCTCCTCATCAGGAAAATCAGGTTCGTACAGTAAATTTTTCGAAATATCAAAAAAGCGACATCCGTGTCTTAAATTATACGACACGGATGTCGCTTTTGTCAACATAATAATTATAAACTTATTTCCCACCTGCCTTTAAACTTATATAGTACTGTACTTCTTTCAGTTCCCTATTCCCAATACTGTTAATCAGAAAATGCTCATTCTGTATAAATCCAAACCGCTCATAGAAACGTCTTGCATTCCGGTTTTCTTCCAGTACCCACAAAAAAACTTTATCAAACCCCATATTTTCAAGCTCGCTTATAACTGCCTGCAGGAGCTGTCTGCCATAACCTTTTTTCATGTATTCCGGAAGAAGATACAGTGAAATAACCTCGCCATAGTCCTGCATATTCTGCATTCTTGACTTACCAAAACCGGATGTGCCGATAATCATTCCATCCCTGACCATTACCAGGTTTCTGCGTCCAGCCTCTTCTATATGTAACGCCCACCGGCCTTTGGGAATGCTGTCAAGGTAGTCCTGCGGAACAATGCCCTGATAGGCATGTTTCCAGCTTTGCTCATATACATTACTAATAGCAGACCTGGAATCTTCCGGCGTTATATCGCGAATTTCCAGATATGTATCTGCCGAAACAGCACTTCCCTGGCCTTTGTCAGGATTTATCATTAATTTTTCCATAAATTCTCTCCAGTGTTTCCTTAATTTTTTCTTTCTAACCACTGCCATTTGTCTTAAACCGCAGTAATGGAATTTCGTTCCCTGGTCTGGCTGTTTCCTGTAACAACCAGCAACAGCTTCTTTTTTGCCCTTGAAACCTCTACATTAATCGGATACGGACATGGCTTCCCGGCGCTGTTTTAACATTTTCCGCACAGGACAGGGCCAGTGCACCCGTTGCAACATCTACCTGCGACACCTCATCCATAATAAGATAATCATACACTACATCCTGTTTTAAACAGCTTCTCGAAGAAAAGGTTGTACTTAATATTACTGGATATTCTTCCAGGAATTTATTCGGGTTTTTCCATAAACCATCTTCCTCAAAAATGTCACGGGGGGGGTCTCCATACTTAATAGCTAACTTATTTTTCAATACGGCCATCGACTGGCTGCGCAGATCATCAGGTAAATTCTTGTTCGCACTTTCAAAATACTGTTCCAGCTCTGCAATCTCTTTTTCCAGTTCCGCCTGCTTCTGGCGATAATACATCATTTGTTTTCTTTTTTCCCATTGTGGCAACAATAAATCCCAGTTTTACTCCGGGGAGGAAAGCTTATCATATACATTTTTTGTACCGGTATTATTATTTAGATACAATCAAAACTGTTTTACCCTGCATTAAAATATTGGCACTAATATTTAATATTGTCTGCGTCTTGCCGGTTCCCGGAGGCCTCTGAATTACACTAATCTGGTTTTCCATGGCACGCCTGACTGCTTGATACCGGCTGTTGTTGCACCTAAACGGAAAAATCGGTATATCATCATATTTCGTCTCTTCCTGCTCCAGGCATGACCTGACTATTTTTAAATAACTTTCTTTATAAT
>CAYNOE010000243.1:0-4739 GCA_964398745.1 uncultured Lachnobacterium sp. | reverse complement strand
AACCTCCCCTGATAACAATTAAAACTACTGGTAATTGGATAAAAATACTTTCTTGCATAAATCTGGTATTTCTTCAATTCCCCGCATATTTCATCCCTGGAAGCCCCAAACTCCTCCGCGTCAATCACAACCGGAAAATACGCATAATTTGATTTTACATCCTTCTGTACTGCATTCAGTTGTATTCCTTTTTGCCCTTCCAGACGTTCTCTATAACATTCTGCCAGATGTTTCCTTTTCTCAATTTCCCCGTCAATATATCTGAGATTGCACAAGCCCATTGCTGCCTGAAACTCATTCATTTTGGCGTTTGCGCCAATCCCATCCACTACTTCCTCATTACATATGCCAAAATTCTTAAGACGGGAAAGTTTCACCCCGAGTGCCTCATCTGAAAAACAGACACAGCCTCCTTCTATTGTATTAAATACTTTCGTTGCATGAAAGCTGAAGATGGAGGCATCTCCATAACAGCCAACTCCCTGCCCCTGATAAGTTTCTGCAAATGCATGGGCTGAATCATAAATCACTTTTAATCCATGTTTTTTTGCAATCCTGTCTATTTCATTAACCTGACATATATTTCCATATACATGAACCGGCAGAATGGCAGAAGTCCTGTCAGTAATCAGCGTTTCTATCTTTGATACATCCATTGTAAAATCAAACGGATCTATATCGCAAAATACAGGTTCCAGATTATTTCTGGTAATTGCATGTGTTGTGGATGCAAAGGTAAATGGAGTGGTAATAACTTCCCCCTCCAGTTCCATTGCCTGTAAAGCCATCTCCAAGGACATGTGTCCGTTAGACATCAGGGAAATTCCAGGAACCTGAAGATACTTTTTTAGTTTATCCTCAAGCTCCTGATGCTTTATGCCCATATTCGTCAGCCAGTGGCTGTCCCATATGGGTCTGATTTCCTCAATATATTCTTCAAAAGACGGCAATAAAGACCGTGTCACATTGATTCTCTTTTCCATCTCTATTTCCCTTATGGTTCTCCAAGTATTTCAGTTTTCAAAAACAGTTCTTCCTGCTTTAAAAGTTTTCTGCTCCTTGGCTTTAGATACTTTGCCGGAATACCAGCCACAACTGTCCACGGCTGTACATCCTCTTTCACAAGGCTCATCGCCCCTATGGCGCATCCCTCCCCCAGAGAAACGCCCTGTAAAATTGTACATCCCGTAGCAATAATTGTATATTTTCCAATGGAAACTTTCCCTTCCAATGTATTTTTATAGATATCTGGAACCATAGGATTTGTCATAAATTCCCCGGAATAATCATCGCTTAATGCATAAACAGCTGTTCTGGAAGAAAGATTTGCAAAATCCTGTATAAAAATCCCTTCACTGCCTCCAAACAAAGCTGTATACACGGCAATGTGAACATAATTCCCAATCTCAATCTTTCCGCTTAAGACAGTAAAATCATCAATTCTCACATGGCTTCCAATCTTAATTTTTTCCGCCTCATATATGCTTGTTTTTCTGCTAATAAAAACTTCCTCACCGAGTTCTGCAAAACCCAGATCTAACAATTCACCTCTTGAATAAAAACTTGTTACCATATACTCTCCTGCTCTTCCTTTTTAGAAACCAACCATGCCGGAATCCACTGCCTCCAGCAAAGAATCATATTCCCCCTTATCCCCTTTATGATTTGTCAGCAAAATGGTTCTGCACCCGGCATTCCTTCCCGCCAATACATCGTATTTTTCGTCCCCAATCATCCACGACTGCGCCAAATCAATATTATATTTCTCCGCCGCCAAAAGCAGCAGCCCTGGCTTTGGTTTTCGACAGCCACACTCTATTTTCAAATCTGTCACCTCACCCTCATATCCCTGGTCAGGATGATGCGGGCAGTAATAAACTGCATCCACATAAGCCCCCTTTTCCCCTAACAGAGTCTCTAATTTACGGTGAATAAAATCCAGTTCCTCCACACTCACTTCGCCTCTGGCGACTACCGGCTGATTCGTAACTACAATGGCAAGATATCCGCTCTGATTAATTTTTTTAACGGCTTCTGCAGCTCCGTCGATTAACTCTAGTTGTTCAGGCTTTCGCAAAAAACCCACATATTTATTCAAAGTCCCATCTCTATCCAGAAAAACTGCTTTCTGCTTTTTTGAAAGATTCTTTGCCGCCACCTTTCCAGTCCGAAGATCTTCCTCACCTTCATAATAACGCTCCGGTGTCCCCATGTCTTTCACATATTCAGGTGAATCATATGCAGCTAGC
Source organism: uncultured Lachnobacterium sp. (assembly GCA_964398745.1). Taxonomy (GTDB): domain Bacteria; phylum Bacillota; class Clostridia; order Lachnospirales; family Lachnospiraceae; genus Roseburia. The sequence continues at coordinate 2,490 of CAYNOE010000243.1, read as the reverse complement.
TTTTTTTCTACTATCAATGGTTTTAGCACGTCCCGGTCCAAATCAACTTTATGTAATGTTTGAAACACTGGTAACTGTAAAACATCTGATGACAATATATGCAGCCCTGCATTCACACGGTTCTGATACCACAGTCTTTGATCTTCCTTATGCAGCCAATCTGTCACCCATTTTTCCTTGTCTACACAGATAATCCCACTGTCAAAAGGGTGGCTGTTCGGATGTGTAAAGATTGTGGCATAGCCCCCCTTTCCCTTATGGTAATTATAAAACCGGTGGATATCCATATCAAAAACAATATCCCCATTCAATAAAAGAAAATCTTCTGTAACAGACTTCTTCAAATAATACAATGCCCCCGCAGTTCCGAGAGGTTCCTTTTCCTCCACATAGGAAATTGACATTCCAAAAGGCTGTCCGGTTACTGGCGACACTTTACTCCCGTCTCCAAAATATTCTTGTATCTTCTCTCCCATGTATCCGACCGCCAATGTCACATCTGTATATCCCTGCCGCCTCAGCACAGAAAACTGATGTTCTAAGATTGGTATTCCCCCAATGGGAATCATCGGTTTTGGCACCTCGTTATTCATTTTTGCAATCCGCGTTCCCCGACCTCCTGCCATAATCACAATCTGCATTTTACCACCCTACCATATCCTTCACAATAATAAAAGTATCTTAATCAACATCATTCAACACATGGCACAACCTCAAAATCTTCTCCTTTTCAAGATCCGGAGAATTCCCCGTATAAATTCCAAATTGATGGATATATTCGGCATTTTGGAAAGATGCTGGGTCAATCTCCGGATAACGCCTGCGGATAAACGGCTGCCGTAATAAATTGCCGCCGCCAGCTGTCCCCCGCCTAAATTCGACATTTTCCTTCTTTAGTGCTTCCGTTACCCGGCAGAACTGCTCAGCATTTCCTGTTCTTAACAGCACAACAAATGCATAATTGCTACTTCCTTCCCCGTCAAAATCTGTATAATAAATCTTCGGATCTAAATGTTCAATAAACAACCGGTAGTTTTCCTGCCTACGCTTAATGTTGTAATCAAGCCTCTTTAACTGATTTAGACCCAGCACCGCATTCAATTCCGTGCTACGCATATTATATCCGGGAACCATAAAGATAAATTCCGGGTGCAGTTCCGGATGTTCTTCGCTGACCACCCTGGCATATTCCTTATCATCGCATTCGCGCAGCATTCCGTGGCTGCGGAATATCCGCATCATATTGTAAAACTTTTCATCATCTGTGCAAATCATACCACCCTCAATTGTACTCATATGATGGGCATAATAAAAAGAAAAGTTTGAAACATCCCCGATCGTCCCCAGATTACGTCCCCTGTATGTAGCTCCATGGGACTCACAGACATCCTCGATTAGAATAATCTTTTTTTCTGTACAAATGTCCCGAAGTCTTTGCGTCATGCCATTATATCCCAATACGTGGGTCAGTAAAACCGCTTTCGTATCGTCTGTAATCTTCGCAATAACCTCTTCATCTCTCATTGCGAAATTTTTCAAATCGACATCTGTAAATACGGGCTTCATACCTGCCGCAATTACAGCCGAGATATCACTCGACCATCCTATAGGAGACAGAATCACCTCACCGACGCCGTACGTTTCCCGTATTCCCGCCAGCGTCAGATAGTTTGCCGATGAACCCGAATTAACAAACAAAGAATACTTTACCCCTAGCCATCTGGACCACTCCGCTTCAAATTCCCGTACCTTCGGTCCATTTGTAAAACGGTCACTTGTCTGCAGAAACCGTATTAATTCATTAATATCTGACTGATTAATATTGTTGCTCATCAACGGTATGTTCAACATAATAAACCCTCCTTTCTTCCTAATCATTTATATTTTTTGCGGAACACATAAATAATACAGTTCTGTATCTATATTGTTCATTTCTGCACGCAAATATATATTATACTCTCCCAAAGACTGGATAAAGTCATATAATTCCCTGAAATCAACATACTTATGATAAACGCAAACAGCTAATATGGGATGACATTTTCCAATCACTTTCCGGGCACCCTTCAAAGCATTCAGTTCAGAACCCTCAACATCCATCTTTATAAAAGTAGCTTCATCCAGGCCGGCATCTATGCTTGTTACCGGAACCTTGGTTACTTCCATGTCCGTTTTTTCATAAAAAAAGCTTCCATTTCCCGGTGCTGTTTCCATCCTGAAATATAAAGTTGTTTCACACTCCCAGACTCCCTTATTAATAAATGCAATCCGTTGGTCCCCTTTTGTTTTTGCAAGTGCAATCAGCTTTTCATTCGGTTCAAACAAGTAATATTTTTTAAACCGATTTCCGGTCAGCTCTTTAAATACTTCCAATGTATCTCCTATATATCCCCCGCAGTCCACAAAAATCTCTTCTTGTCCAAGCGATACTATATCAGCATCAAAATAATGCGGATATCTTGTTGCGTTTTCACTATGCATTTTCGGGTC
>CAYNOE010000242.1:0-4748 GCA_964398745.1 uncultured Lachnobacterium sp. | reverse complement strand
TCTGATGCAAAGAAATAATCCTGGTTCATTTCCCGCATGATGCCGGTATCCGTCATGGAATACGTCTTCATCCGTCTTATCCTTTCTCAAAATGGAATTCTAAAATTACATACCATCCCATCATCAGTAAATTTTACCACATTCCTACGGGGTTTGGCAAGCCCTGCGTCTTAACTGTCCGCAGGCGCCATTAATATCACGTCCCATCTCGCGCCGCACCGTTACATTCAGCCCGCTTTTTAAAAGCCGTTCCTTAAAGGCATTTGTCACCCTGGAATCCGGCTGTACAAACTGCCGTTCTTTTACCGGGTTGACCGGAATGAGGTTCACATGGCAGTTCATGCCCGAAAGCAGTCCTGCCAGCTCCATGGCATCCTCCCCTGAGTCATTTATTCCTCCGGCCAGCGCATATTCAAAGGTGATTCTGCGCCCTGTCCTTTCAAAGTAATACCGGCAGGCGTCCATGACCTCAGGAAGGCGGTATTTTTTTGCCACCGGCATCAGCTTTATGCGTTTTTCCTGACTGCTGGCATGTAAAGAAAGCGCAAGCGTAATGGATAAGTTTTTGTCTGCAAGTTCATAAATTTTTGGAACAATCCCGCAGGTGGAAACCGTGACGTTTCTCTGGCTGATATTAAGCCCGTTTTCGTCCGTAAGAATCCCTATGAATTTTATTAGATTGTCAAAATTGTCAAGCGGTTCCCCAGTACCCATAACAACCACATTGGACACCCGCTCCCCTGTTTCTTTCCCAATCCGGTAAACCTGGTCGAGCATTTCCGCCGCCGTAAGGTTTCGCGCAAGTCCGTCCAGCGTGGACGCACAGAACGCACACCCCATCCTGCAGCCCGCCTGTGAGGAAATGCATACGGAATTTCCATGTTTATAACGCATCAGCACGCTTTCCACCAGATTGCCGTCCGAAAGCGCAAACAGATATTTTTTTGTCCCGTCAATGCTGGAAACCAGTACCTTTTCCTGCCTGAGCGCGGTAATCTCACAGTTTTCTTCCAGCCAGTTTCTAAATTCCTTTGATAGATTTGTCATCTCAGAAAAATCATATGCCTGTTTTACATGCATCCATTCATAAATCTGCTTCGCGCGGAATTTTTTTTCGCCATGTTCCGTAATAAACTGCGTGAGTTCTTCCAGATTCATAGATTTTATGTCTGTTTTTTTACCCATCAATTCTTTGTCCCCTTGTTAATTTGCACAGAAAAAAACCGTCTCCCTGACTGCCTGGATAAATCTGCTCCTGCGAAACCAGTGTAAATTCCGGATAGTTTTTAAGAAACCACTGTATGTTTTTTTCATTTTCTTCCCTACTGACCGTACAGGTGCTGTATACCAGCGTCCCCTGCGGCTTCACATAATTATGTACCACGGAAAGGATTTTTTTCTGCAGCCCGGCAAGCTCTTTTAGCTTTTCAGGCGTCATTTTATAACGGATATCCGTTTTTCTTGCCATCACGCCAAGCCCTGAACACGGCAGGTCACAGATTAATACGTCCGCCTTCTGGTAAGAGTCTGCATCATCCTTTGTAGCGTCCATCACTACTGCCTTTAAATTGGACAGCCCGTGTCTTTTTTTGTTTTCTTCAATCAGCCCCACTTTGTATTCTGTCAAATCCCTTGCTTCCACCATGCCGCTGCCTTCCAGCAGCTCGGCTATATGGATGCTCTTTCCGCCGGGGGAAGCACAGACATCGATTACATAATCGCCTTTTTTCACGCCTGCAAGCGCTGCCACCCGCATGGAGCTTAAATCCTGCACATAAAATTCTCCGTTTTTAAAGCTTTCCAGGCTGTTTAAATAATCAATGCCCGAAAGACAGAGTGCATCCTTTATCCCGTTTATTTTTTCTGCGGTAATTTTTTTATCCTGCAGCTTTTTCCTTAACTCCTCCGGCGAAATTTTATTTTTATTTACGCGGACATAAAGCGGCGCTTCATACTGCAGTCCCTCTAAAATTTCTTTTGTTTTTTCTTTTCCGCAGGAATCCTGCCACATCGTAATCATCCAGACCGGAATGGAATAACGGACGGACCACGCAAATGCACAGTCTTTTTGTTCATCCGGATATTTTACCTCTTTCCAGCCCTTTGCAATGCTTCTTAAAACCCCGTTTACAAAACCGGACAGTCCGGAATATCCGCGTTTTTTTGCCAGCTTAACTGCTTCGTTGCAGACGGCGGAATCCGGCACGCCATCCATATACATAAGCTGGTATACACTCATGCGCATCAGGTTTCTTATATACGGTTTCATTTTTGTTACTTTTGTTTTGGAAAACTGGTCTGTAACATAGTCAAGGGTAATCTGCTTTTCAAGTGTCCCTGCCACAAGCCTTGTCAGAAATGCACGCTCTTTTTTTTCAAGATACTGGTATTTTTCAAGCGTCTGCCGCAGAATCAGATGACTGTAGCTTCCCTCTTCATTTACCTGTACCAGTATTTCAAGCGCAATCCGGCGCAGGTTCTCAGTCACGGTCCCTTCCTCCAAACAGTATGATTACACGAAGAAGCTGTAAAATTGCCGACGCCGCGGACGCCACATAGGTAAGGGCTGCCGCCGAAAGCACCCGTCTGGTATAGACAAGCTCCTGCTCTCCTAAAATTCCCTGTGTTTCAAGCATTTCCATTGCCCTTCTTGATGCGTTAAACTCTACCGGAAGAGTCAGAATCTGGAAAAGAACCGCAAAGGAAAACATCAAAATCCCGATATTGATGACCATTGCGGAAGAGCGGCTGTTGATTAACGCCCCAATAATAATAACCGGCCAGGCAAACGCAGAGCCAAACTGCGCCACCGGAAGAAACGCCGTACGCAGTTTTAACGGAACATATCCCCTGGCGTGCTGGATGGCGTGTCCACACTCATGGGCGGCAACCCCTGCCGCTGCCACGGATTTTCCAAAACAGACCTCGTTTGAAAGATTGACCGTCTTATTGCCCGGATTATAATGGTCGCTCAGATTTCCCCCGATATGGCGCACGCTGACATCATATATCCCCGCCGCATTCAGTACACGCTTTGCTACCTCTTCCCCGGTCATCCCCGAAAGGTTTTTGCATCTGCTGTAACGGTTAAATGTGCTTTTTACCCTTGCAGATGCAATCATGCAGATTACCGCACCAATCAAAACCAGAAAATAGGTTGGATCAAAATAAAAATATGGCATAGTGCTTTTCCTCCTCCGCTAATTTGTTAAAACCGTATCTGCTTCTACCGGGCATCCCCGTAAAAAAGCTTCCGCTTCCATCCGTTTTTTCCCCTCAAGCTGGACTTCCAGCAGCTTCAGGCAGCCTGTTTTTGTCTGTATGACAATCCCGTCCTTTTCTGTCCGCACCACAGTTCCCGGAATTTTCCCGCTCTCTTCTCCAAGGACTGCTGCTTTCCAGATTTTTAAGGATTTATTCTTTAAACGGGTATAAGCGCTCGGCCACGGGTTTAAGCCCCTGACCAGCCTCTCCAGTTCCACCGCCGGACGGTTCCAGTCGATATCCCCGAGTTCTTTCGTAATCATCCGGGTATGCGTGGCGGCTTCGTGATCCTGCGGCGTAAATTCCGCCGTGCCGCTTTTAAGCATTTCCATTGTTTCCACACAGAGCTTTGCCCCGGCTTTTGCAAGCTTTTCAAAAAGGCTTCCTCCCGTTTCGTCCTCTGCCAGACGTACTTCACACTTTGAAATAATATCACCGGTATCGATTCCCATCGCCATACGCTGGATCGTAACGCCCGTCACCTCTTCGCCGTTTATAATTGCCCACTGGATTGGAGCGGCGCCCCGGTATTTCGGCAGCAGGGATGCATGGACATTTATGCATCCGTACTCCGGCAAATCCAAAAGACTCTGCGGCAGAATCTGTCCAAACGCGGCAACAACGATGATTTCCGGCCTGAATTTTTTTATATATTCTATGCTGCTGTCCTCTTTGACTTTTGCAGGCTGGAATACTTCAATTCCATGGGAAAGCGCACACTGTCCGGCAGGCGGGCTCTGCATTTCTTTTCCCCTTCCTTTCGGCTTATCCGGCTGCGTCACCACAAGCGCCACCTCATGCCCTGCATGGATGATTTCTTCCAGTGTGTCCACCGCAAAATCCGGTGTCCCCATAAATACGACTTTCATATAGTTTTCACATCCTTTTATCCTGTTATTCGTCCTCGTAAACCGCATCATGCAGACCGCCTACCACACGCTCCACGTACAGATGTCCGTCTAAATGCTCCAGTTCGTGGCAGATGGCACGGGCAAGCAGCTCATCCGCAACCACTTCACATTCTTTCATGTCCAGATCAAAATATTTCGCTTTTACATGATCGGGACGTGTCACCTGCCCGGCTTTTCCCGGAACGCTCAGGCATGCTTCATCCCCGGTCTGTTCCCCGGATGACTCTAAAATTTCCGGATTAACCATGATTAAAGGTTCCTGGTCTTCTTCTCCCGCATCAATAACCACAAGACGCTTTAGTATGCCAACCTGCGGGGCCGCAAGTCCAACACCGTTTGCCTCATACATTGTCTCCAGCATATCTTCTGCAAGCGTCCGGATCCGGGGTGTAATCTCCGCAACCGGCCTGCATATTTTGTTCAGTACAGGGTCCCCCTGTACGCGGATGGTTCTTAGTGCCATTTTTTCTTTTCCTCCTTTAAAAACCACTTGTTGGATTAAAATCAAATTGTACTGTTACATCAGAAAATATATATTTTTATTTTAGCACACTTTTACAGATAATGCAACAA
>CAYNOE010000241.1:0-4764 GCA_964398745.1 uncultured Lachnobacterium sp. | reverse complement strand
TATGGTTTTTAGGATTTTTTTACCCAGGGCATATGCATCATCCTCATTTAAAAGCTGGTAAGTTCCGCTCCCGTTAATCGTGACACTGATATTTCCGGCATCTGATGCCTGGTAAGTCTTTTGGTTTACCAGTGTCTTTTCACCCGTCTTTTTGTTTACCCTGACAAGTGTAAATAATTCCCCGGCCCCTACATCCTCTGCATTATACAGCAGGGTGCACAAAGTATTATTATCTTCATCCACTACTTTTTGTGTTACAGCCACATTGTCAATTCCAGCTGCCTCCACAATCTGTTCCACCACGGAAAGGGATACCGTGCTTTTCACACTGCCGGATTCCGTTTCCTTCCCCGGTCCTGTGACAGTTGCCTTTGCGGTTAATACTCTGCCTTTTCCATTCTTTTTTACTATAATTGTGACATCCGTATTCTTTACCGCCCCGGTAATTTTGTGTGTCTCCGAAATTCCTGTCACTTTCCCGGATGCATCCTTTGTGGTTTTTACCGTAACCTGTACCTTTTTCCCGGCAGAATTTGTTATGGTTGTTTTTTCTGTTTTTGTACCGGCGGTATCCGTGGTAATGTCCGCTGTACTGTTATTCCCGGAACTTCCAGCTTCCGTACCGCTGCTTTCTGAGGAACTTCCGCCCCCGGAGGAACTGCTACCCCCGGAGGAACTGCCGGCTGTAACCTGGTAGGTTTTTGTCACGGTTCCGGAATAATCGCCAATGCCGGTAACAGTCAGTGAATACGTTCCCTTATTCTTTGCGTGAATATCGCCGGATACTTCATAATCTGTTCCTTCTGTCAGTGTCTTTCCCTTGTATGTAACTACCGGAAAGATCATCTGTTCTGCACCAGTATAGGTTAAATTGGAAACCGATACATTTTCATTCTTTAATTCAATGCCGGTCATTCCAACCACAAGCTGTATGGCAGCTGCACATGCTTCTTTTGCGTTATAAGTCACAGTAAGCTTTCCTGTGCTGTCAGTTTTGCACTGACTGATATACAGCAGGTTGGACGCTGCCAGAAGATCTGTTTCCTCCCGTGATTTTAAGAGGTAAAATGCGTAGTCTGTATCCGGCTGCAGGTCTTTAAATTCGACTGTCTTTTCCGTATTCCCCACGGAAACATCCGTACCTGCCACTGCCTTCTTCAGGGAAAAAGTTACATCAGCAGCTTTTCGGGATGCGCTTTTTATGGTGCCGGAACCTTTTGTTCCTTTTCCCGTTGTTGGTGGAATGATAATCCGAGTTGGGAGTGTACAGTCTGTAGTTGTTCCATTCCCTACCTCTCCCCATATATTACAGCCCCACCTATATAAGCTTCCATCCTTTGTAATGGCTCCGCTATGATAAATCCAAAGACTAACGGATTCCACATCTGACAGTACTTTTACCGGCTTTAACCTATTCCCTGTTGTCCCGTCTCCTATTTGTCCATTTTCATTCCATCCCCACATATACAGACTTCCGTCTTTCGTAATGGCTCCGCTATGATAAAACCCAAAACTTACGGATTCCACATTGGATAATACTTTTACCGGTGTTGCCCGGTTCGTGGTTGTCCCGTCCCCTACTTCTCCATTACCATTATATCCCCACATATACAAGCTTCCATCCTTCGTAATGGCTCCGCTAGTATGCCACTCTAAACTCACGAATTTCACATTCGATAACATTTTTACTGGTGTTACCTTGTCCTCTGTTGTCCCGTCCCCTACTTCTCCATTACCATTATATCCCCACATATACAGACTTCCATCCTTTGTAACGGCTCCGCTATGAGCAGCCCCTAAACTCACGGATTTCACATTCGATAACACTTTTACCGGCTTTAACCTATCCTCTGTTGTCCCGTCTCCTATCTGTCCTCGTTCATTATCTCCCCACATATACAGACTTCCATCTTTCGTAATGGCTCCATAGAATTCGCCTCCAAAATATCCGTTAGATCCAATACTCACGGATTCCACATTGGATAACACTTTTACCGGTATTGCCTTGTCCTCTGTTGTCCCATCTCCTACCAGTCCTTCCTCTCCCCACATATACAGGTTTCCATCCTCAGTGATTGCAGCACTAGCTCTTTCCCCCACAATCAATTGTGAAACCTTTAAGGACTTCACTTCCTTCTTTTTCAGATTCACCCGCACCTGTACTGCATCATCTACCTTAATTTTCTTATCAGCGGGTTCATATCCGTCCGCAGAAATCCTGAATGTATAAGTTCCTGCCTTAAGGTATCCGGACGCTTTTCCGTCTGCATCCGTGGTAAAAGATACAGACGGCGCAGTAATTGCTGCATTTGCCACTGCCCGTTTATCGTCACCTGCCACCGTGATGTCCGTTTTATACCTGTAATAAGGGCATTTTGTCAGCCCTCCCTGTTTCTGGTCAAGCGAATAATAAAAACTGCAGATTTTAATGTCAATGCCATTCCCCACAGATCCTGACCATGTATAATCCGGCAGTTTCAACAGGGAAACTTCATATTTTCCACTAAGCCTGCCCCAGATTTCGCCATCAATACAGTTTTTGCAGTCATGGACCACCGGACCGGATGCCGTTCCATGAACCAGTGTTCCGTTTAACTCTACCGCCGCGGTTCCCGTGATGGATGCATATGCAAGGTCATCCGTAATCAGTTTAATCTTTGGTTCCAGTATGAACGCGAGGGATACTTTCAGTTCCCCCTGAATATCTGACGTAAATACCGGGGTAGTCGTTAAATTTTTACATCCCTCTTTCGTGGATGCCTCCATACCAACCATTCCGCTCAGGATTCCGGTCACCTCCAGTTTCCCGCTGGAATCCAGTAAAAATTTTGGCACCAGTTCAACTGTTACGGTACCCCAGAGAAAACTTATTGAAACTCCCTGCAGCCGGATTTCCTTTTTGTACTTCCCTGACAGTGTGGCTGTAATTGTTCCCTTATAATCCAGTTTCAGTTCCAGATATGTATTTTTTTTCCCTGACTTGTACAACTTTACAGATGCATCCAGTTTCAGGTTCAGACCGCCGGAAAGTTTCACATTACCAGATTCACTCTTAAGATCCATAAAACTGTAAGACATCTCTTTCGTTCCGGTCTTGTCCAGATTTATACGGCTGGAAGCCTTTCCATAAAGTTTTCCATTTTTCTCCGTTCCGTTGTATACAATCCCCTCTTCTAAAGGTGCATCGTCCACCTTTAAATCGTCCTGTCCGGCTTCCTCGTCAATCTTTATGTATGCAAAAACCTCATCCATGGAAATTTCTTCCCCATGAATCGTAGCCGTACCATTCTCCACAGAAATGTCCGCCACCTTAACGATCAAAAAACCATTCTCCCCGGATTCATCCCGATACTGATAGGCAAAAATCTCTCCTTTCTGCAGGGAGGTAATATCAGAATTCGCATTTTCGATGACATATGTATTCTTTGTGTCATCTGCCTTCTTTACGGTATTTGTATTATTTTTCTGCTCAATTACCTTTGTATCATCCGCATAGACCGCAAAGTTGTTTGCTGTATCATCATCCAGGTTCAGCACCCTGTCCGAATCAAAATCGGTTGTTTTTTTCGCAAGAAACTCCTGCATTTCCTTTGTATACACTGATGAACTGTATGATGTACACAATGGGCGCAGGCTTTCACTGTCCGCCAGAAATGCGGACAAATAAAAATACTGCGGAACACTTCCTTCTATCTCAATCGTTACATCAGTTTCTCCTGCTGACACTTTTCTGCTGCCGGACGCCAGAAGCTGTACTCCTTTTTCATCAAATATGCCGACTGTAAGCGTGGCATCCTGCAGTGTCTCAAAATTCACGATGGCATTCTTTTTACCATCATCCATTTCCACGGAAAAGATGTTATACCCGTTATTTTCCTGCTGCGCTTCCGCTTTCTGGTTAAATTCCGATGCAAGCAGATTTCCAAAGCTGTTGTTTCCCGCTACTGTCAGGTCATTTTCCAGACCTGTACCAGAATTTGTACTTTCTGCTGCTTCAGCAGAAACTGCCAGCGGCTCTGCAGATACCACAGCCGGAAGATTTCCTCCGGCAAGCATTGCAAGCGCAAGCATAAACGCAACAATTTGTTTCCACCATCTGTTTTTCATAATCCTTCTTCCTCCTTTTTTTGAACATCAGTCCATGCAAAACCTGTCTTCCAATGAACTAACGTGATCATTTTGGTCCAATCAAAGAAAAAAGCAGGCTGAAAAAACCGCAGCCTGCTTACCAGCTTCGATTTCCCATACGGAATATCCCGGTGACAGACATACATCTGTCATCCGGTATCCGATGAGAAACCAAGAACAAGGTGCCGGTATGCGTCCACACCAAACACCCTGTCTCTATCTTTTTGAAGGGATACATCCTGTTTTCTGCAAAAACACACAAACCTTGTTGTCAAACAAGAAAATATCGCTTATAATAACTTGTGTGTGTATCGCAGACATAGTCTGTATTGTGTGGTAGCTGTCGTACCATCCTTGCCCTAAGAGGTTGCAGCCTCTTAGGGTGGTCACACCTATGTCGTTCCTGATTTACTCATTCCTAATTTTACCACATGTTTTCCCTTTTTACAAGTATCTACTAAATTTCTATAGGATAAACTTATAAATGGTTATTACAACCAGTACATATCTGCGCTGGTATAAAACATTAAAAATCAAGGGAAAGGAAAAATGGGAGTAAATAAATTTTTGGAAAACATGAAAATGCTGAAAATATTTGTTGTCATATCTTGCAAAAAACTGTTGCTATGGTAGAAT
>CAYNOE010000240.1:0-4773 GCA_964398745.1 uncultured Lachnobacterium sp. | reverse complement strand
CCGCATGAGCGGTGGTGTGAGAGGACGGGGGTTAGTCACCCCCTCCTACTCGATTTGCAACTCACCTTCCGGAGAGTAGAAGTGACGTATTCTATCCGGCAAGGTCTGTAAGGGACGACAGAGGAAAGATAGTTGCATTCTAGGCATTAGAGAGGGCATATGCTCTCTTTGAACTCAAAGCCAAACGATTTTTTCATAATTATATTAATTGTTATTTGGAGGTACATTAATGTGGATTATGTGAATTATTATGTAAAAGTAAAAAAATTGAATTATATATAATATCTGTGTAACATAAGGAAATGGGCTTACTGTCAGATGGCAGTAAGCCCTATTTGTATTTTGAAGGAGGTAATCATTATGGCAGCAAATGTAGAAACAATGTTTTCAGTAAGGAAAACACCATGGCACGGGATTGGTACGGTAGTGCAGGACGCACCGGATTCAAGGGAAGCGCTCTGGCTTGCCGGACTGGACTGGCATGTGGAACAGAAGAAAATCCGTACAGATGATGGAAGCGTGATTGAAGGATTTTGGGCAAATGTGCGGGACGTGGACCAGAAAGTACTTGGAGTGGTCAGTGACCGTTATCAGGTGGTACAGAATGAGGAAGCCTTTGCTTTTACGGATGAACTTCTGGGAGAAGGAGTGCGGTATGAGACAGCGGGATCACTGCAGGATGGCAGGCGTACCTTTATTCTTGCCAGACTGCCGCAGAAGTTTATTATTGCGGGAGATGAGATTATGCCGTATTTTGTCATCATGAACTCACATGACGGAAGCAGTTCCATTAAAGCAGCAATGACACCGGTGCGTGTGGTCTGCCAGAATACGCTGAATCTAGCCTTTGCAACTGCAAAGCGGACATGGACCACAAAGCACACGTCCAATATTATGGACCGGATTGACGATGCACGGACTACGCTGGAATTTGCGGAAAGATATATGCGTGAAATGGGGAAAGGGGTGCAGGATCTCCTCCAGAAAAAGCTCACGGACAAAAAGGCAGCAGAGTACATGGCAGAGTTTTTCCCTGTAACGGAAGATATGAGCAAGGCGCAGAAGAAAAACAACCTGATTCTGCTAAACGATCTTAAGGCACGTTATTTTGACGCTCCGGATTTACAGGATGTAGGGAAGAATGGCTACCGGTTTGTAAATGCGGTTTCTGATTTTGCCACGCATACAGAGCCGGTGCGCAGAACCAAAAACCATAGGGAAAATCTGTTTCTTAAAACAGTGTCGGGAAATCCAATGATTGACCGTGCCTATAAAATGATGCAGGCAGTTTAGCAGGAAAACGGGGAGGATAAAAATGAAGCGGTTGGTAGATACAAACGGTTTGGAAAAAGCAGAATGGCTCCGCTATAGGAAAAAAGGGCTGACTGGTACGGACGCAGGGGCAATAACAGGAATGAATCCATATGTCAGTGCTTTTCAGGTTTATCAGGACAAGATAACGGATGTTATTGAAGATTATGACAATGAGAGTATGCGGCAGGGAAGGGATTTAGAGGATTATGTGGCACGGAGGTTTATGGAAAAGACCGGCAGGAAGGTCAGACATGCCAATGCCATTTTCCAGAATGAAGAATATCCGTTCATGCTTGCGGATTTTGACCGCCTGGTTGTAGGGGAAAAGGCAGGGCTGGAATGTAAAACCGTGAGTGCCTACAGCAGTGACAAGTGGAAAGATGGGAATATCCCTCTGCATTACCAAATGCAGGTACAGCACTATCTGGCGGTTTCGGGATATGACTGCTGGTACATTGCAGCCCTGATTCTGGGAAAGGAGTTTATCATCCGTAAAATTGTCAGGGATGAGGAACTGATACAGAATCTGGTTACGGTTGAGGAACGTTTCTGGAACCAGAACGTGCTGGCAAAAACTGCTCCGCCTCCGGATGGAAGCAGTTCTTATTCGGAAATGCTGGAAAAACTGCATCCGGAAGATAAAGGGGAAACCGTGCAATTGTATGATTGCAGGGAGGAACTTCGCAGAAGGGATGAGCTTGACGGGCTGATTGAGAAGCTGAAAAAAGAGAAAAACGCAATAGACCAGGGTATCAAGCTCCAGATGAAAGAGGCGTCCTATGCGGTATCCGGCGATTACCGTATTTCATGGATAACCGCGCACCAGAAGCGGATTGATACACAGAGGCTGAAAGACGAAAATCCGGAGATTTACAAGAAATATCTAAGAGAGACTGCCAGCCGGAGATTTGTGGTTAAATATCAGCCGGTGGCATAAAAGGAGGAAATACAGATGGAGAAAAAGAACCTGAAAGACGAACTTGCAGCACAGGCGGCTGCGACCGGCATGGAAAACCAAAAAGAAGTACGGCTTACAAAATCCATGTCCATACCAGATATGGTAAAGACGTTGCAGCCGGAACTGAAACGTGCGCTTCCAAGTATGATAACACCGGAACGGTTTACAAGGATTGCATTGTCGGCGTTGAATAATACACCGAAACTGCAGCAGTGTACGCCCATGAGTTTTATAGCAGCCCTCTTAACTGCAGCACAGCTTGGTTTGGAACCGAATACGCCACTTGGACAGGCATTTTTGATTCCATTTAAAAACAAAGGGATACTGGAATGCCAGTTCCAGATTGGCTACAAGGGACTGATTGACCTTGCATACCGGAGCGGGCAGATTCAGACGGTACAGGCGCACTGTGTTTACGAAAATGATTATTTTGAGTATGAATACGGGCTGAATGCGGTACTGTCACACAAACCGGCGGACGGGGAAAGAGGAAAACCAACCTTTTTCTATGGAATGTTTAAAACGGTAAATGGCGGTTATGGTTTTGCTGTTATGAGCCAGTATGAAATGGAACGTTTTGCAGCTACATATTCCAAAGCATACGATTCAGAATACAGTCCGTGGAAGAGCGCATATGAAGAGATGGCAAAGAAAACGGTTATCAAGCAGGCACTGAAATATGCTCCGGTAAAAACGGAACTGCATAAAGCCCTTGGAACGGATGAAACCATTAAGACACGGATATCTGAGGATATGTCTGAGATAAGTAATGAAGTAATTGTTGACACAGATGCGGCATAATGAAGCCGGAAAGGATGAAAAAATGGAACAGAAATTTGAAACTTTTGTCAGAAAGGTTGGGGAAGAACTGGAAAAACAGCTTGGAGAGGGGTATCAGGCTGTTCCGCAGACGTTTTGTCGTAATAATGGGGTTCGATTGAGGGAAATCATGATTACGGATGGGACGCAGGCTGTGATGCCTTGTATTTGTATGGAAAAATATTTTCTATGGTACAAAAACAATGAAGCAATTGACGATATTGTGCAGGACATTCTGCATGAATACCAGAGTAAGGTAAAAGAGAGAATCCCGTTTGTACCGTGCATAGATAGGGATATGGTAAAAAAGAATACGGTATTCCGGCTGGTAAATACAGAGAAAAATCGGGAACTCCTTGAAAAGGTGCCGCATAGGGAAGTGGAAGGACTGGATTTGTCTGTTATGCTGTCTGTCATGGTTGACATATACCCGGACCAGAGAGGATTTGTTATAATCAGAAATGAGATGCTGCAGCAAATGGGACTTGCAGAAAATGATCTCTGGGAAGCAGCTGATGTCAATACACCGGATAAAATGCTTTACCAGATTCAGAATATGGCTGATCTTCTGCAGATACAGGAAGGTGATGACTGTAATCTTCCAATGTTTGTTTTAAGCAATGAGCAGAAGATATATGGGGCTGGCTGCATTCTTTACCATGGTGTAAAGGAAAAGCTGGCAGAAATGTTACAGTCAGATTACTATGTGCTGCCAAGTTCCGTTCATGAGGTGATTGTCATTCCTGCAGACCAGTTGGAAGGCAGTGTGCAGGAATTAAAGGAAAGGGTTGTAGAAGTTAATCGGAACGAGGTATCCGAACAGGAATTTCTCTCGGATTCCGTATATTTCTACAGCAGGCAGCGAAAGGAGTTGTGTATTGCAGCCTGATTCATATGGCGGGGTACATCTTATGATGTGCCCCGTTGTTAGCCGGTGAATGAAAACCGGCAGGGGACTTTGGGTGGGGAACGCTGAAAATCTACGTTCCGGATTTAGAATCCATCAAATGGGAAAGTTGTCAGGGTATGAAAATTGTGGTAGGATAACAGTACCAAACAAAGAGAAGAAGTGGAAAAGGTAATGGCAGGACAAAATCCATCCGGTGAATGAAAACCGCTGTTTTACGGGATTTCTGGAAGGATGGAATGGATGGAAACGGTGGAAATGGAGTTTTGAAATCCAGAAATTCCATCTTTTCCATCTGATACAAAAGAGTAAAGGGAAAGAGTATGGGGAAAACAAATAAAATTAAGGAACAAAATAAGCAAATTCGCCAATTGGATGTAGGATTTTATATGATTTATATAGAAAACTATTTTCAGGATTGTCATAACTATCAATTTCTCCATGCTTTAATCGTTTGTCTGTACAAATATAAGCCTGCAGTTATTAGGGATATATTGCATCTGTTTTGTTCAATGTTTGATGTAAAATGGAAAGACATGAAATGGAGGGAAGAACATTTTCAGTGGCATCAAAATCGGCTTGAGGAACTGAAAAAAGAGGAAGGACGAAAAGTAGTCAGTGAGCATCAGAAGCAATTGGGGCAATATTATAAGTCTTTTCCTGAAATGAAGTGGCAGTTAGAAGATATTCAGGCGGTACTTGACATGAAAGAGGATCATGAGGAAATTTTTAAAAGAATTAAAAAGGAAATAGATAATATGAAGTGTTCCTATCA
>CAYNOE010000239.1:0-4818 GCA_964398745.1 uncultured Lachnobacterium sp. | reverse complement strand
GGCAGACGATTCCGGACCGTTAAAGAAAAAGTAAGGCGCAGCAGTATTTTATGTAAAAATGTTGCATAATTCCAATTGAATGTTGCAATTTCCCCAAAGTCTCTTGCAAACAGATTCTATTGGGTTATAATGCAATTATCAGGTTGAAAACCAACAGGGGAAGGAGAAATAAAATGATTGAAAATGATGTATTGGCAAAGTTTAAAGAGGTGTTTGGAGACGGAGGGGAAATCGGAGTGTATTTTGCACCGGGACGTGTAAACCTGATTGGGGAACACACGGATTACAACGGGGGACATGTGTTTCCGTGTGCGCTGACAATCGGAACCTACGGCGCAGTGAGAAAAAGAACAGATAAAAAGCTGCGTTTTTACTCCATGAATTTTGAAAAACTGGGGGTTTTAGAATCTTCCACCGAGGGATTAAAACCAGAGAAAGAAGCAGGCTGGACGAATTATCCGAAAGGGGTTATGTGGGCATTTGAAGAAAAAGGAATGCACATGGACTGCGGTCTGGATTTACTTTTGTTTGGAAATATTCCAAACGGCTCCGGTCTGTCATCTTCTGCATCAGTTGAAGTACTGACCGGATATATATTAAAGAGTTTATTCGGATTTGATGTAACCAATCAGGATCTGGCACTGATCGGGCAGCATTCCGAGCGGAATTTCAACGGCGTCAACTGCGGAATTATGGACCAGTTCGCAATCGCCATGGGAAAAGCGGACAATGCCATTTATCTGGATACCGCAACACTTGATTACACCTATGCGCCGATTGTATTAAAGGATGCCAAAATCGTGATTTCCTGCAGTAATAAAAAGCGCGGGCTCGGGGATTCCAAGTACAACGAAAGAAGGGAAGAATGCGAAACGGCGCTTGCCGAGCTGCAGAAGGTGATTGACATTAAATCGCTTGGGGAACTGAGTGAAGAGCAGTTTGAAAAAAATAAATCAGCCATTAAGGATGAGGTACGTATTAAGAGGGCAAAACATGCCGTATATGAAAACCAGCGTACAATAAAGGCAGTGGAGGCGCTGAAAAACAACGATGTAACGCTCTTTGGAAAACTGATGAATGAATCCCATGTTTCCCTTCGGGATGATTATGAAGTGACAGGAATTGAGCTGGATACCCTGGTGGAAAAGGCATGGGAGGTTGACGGCGTAATCGGTTCCCGTATGACAGGTGCAGGTTTTGGCGGATGCACGGTCAGCATCGTAAAAAATGATGCAGTGGATACCTTTATTGAGAAAGTAGGAAGTGCCTATAAGGAAAAAATCGGATACGCAGCCGATTTCTATGTGGTAGAGATTGGCGACGGCCCGAAAAAAGTAATGTAATGCCCAGCAGGGAATAGCCTGTGCAAAGTATTTTGCTGTGAATGATAAGGATGTGTCAGGTTTTTAATAAAAACCTGACATAAGAGGAGGAGAACTATGATTCAGGAGAATATATTACAACTGACTGCTTATGGACTGGACACCGGACTGATTACACCTGCGGATGAGACTTATACCATCAACCGCCTGCTGGAATTATTTGAGACAGATGACATTGAAGATGCCGTATTTGAGGAGCAGAAAAACAAGCCGGTACCTGCACTGGAACAGATTCTTTCCGAAATGATGGATTATGCTTATGAGCATGGAATTATGAAGGAAAACAGCATCGTTTACAGGGATTTGTTTGATACAAAAATTATGGGATGCCTTGTCGCGCGTCCAAGTGAAATCCGTGCAGAATTTAAGAACCTTTACGAGAAGGAATCTGCGCAGGCGGCGACCGACTATTTTTACAAACTAAGCTGCGACAGCAATTACATCAGAAGGGACCGGATAAAAAAAGACCAGAAATGGACTGCCGAAACGGAATTTGGAACACTGGACATTACCATTAATTTGTCCAAACCGGAAAAAGACCCAAAGGCAATTGCCGCTGCGAAGAATGCAAAGCAGAGTTCTTATCCGAAGTGTCAGCTTTGCAGTACCAATGAGGGATATGCCGGGCGTGTGAACCATCCGGCAAGACAGAACCACAGGATTATTCCGGTAACAATAAACGGCAGCGACTGGTTCTTCCAGTACTCCCCGTATGTATATTACAACGAGCACTGCATCGTATTTAATAAAGAGCATACCCCGATGAAAATTGAGCGGGCAACCTTTGCAAAACTTCTGGATTTTGTAACACAGTTTCCGCATTATTTTGTGGGTTCCAATGCGGATCTGCCAATCGTTGGAGGCTCTATTTTAACACATGACCATTTCCAGGGCGGGCATTATACGTTTGCCATGGCAAATGCGGGAATTGAAAAAGAAGTAAGTTTTGCAGGCTATGAAGACGTAAAGGCCGGAATCGTGAAATGGCCGATGTCTGTCATCCGTATCAGCGGGCCGGACAAAGAACGTCTGATTTCACTGGCAGATAAAATCCTTATTGCATGGCGGGCATATACGGATGAAGAGGCATTTGTCTTTGCCGAAACAGATGGAGAACCGCACAATACAATTACACCAATCGCAAGAAAACGCGGGGACGATTTTGAACTGGATTTAGTGCTGCGAAATAATATTACAACGGAAGAACATCCGCTCGGGGTTTATCATCCGCATGCAAACCTGCACCATATCAAAAAAGAGAATATCGGCCTGATTGAGGTGATGGGACTTGCGGTACTTCCGGCAAGACTTAAGGATGAGATGGCGGAGCTTGCGGACGCGCTGGTAAACGGTAAGGATTTACGAAGCACGGATACCTTAAAGAGCCATGCAGAATGGGCCGGGAGTTTTCTTCCAAAGTATGACAGCATTACGGCGGAAAATGTGACGGATATCATCCATAAAGAGATTGGGCATGTATTTAAAGAAGTACTTTTAGATGCAGGTGTATACAAGTGTACCGAAGAAGGCAGAAAAGCTTTCCAGAAATTTATTGATGATGTAAATAAGAAGTAACTATTCAGAACCCCTGGAATAAGATAAGCAGAATCGTCATGCCTGCATGTAAGAGTCTGTTTATCTTATTCCAGGGGGCTCGAATAGAGCCACCGCCCCATATATGAGCAAAATTAGTTACGAAGTAACGGGAAAGCACGACTGGTCGTGCGGTTTTGCGAATGTACGGGGCGGGGGTCTGAATAGTTACAATAAGAAACAGAAAAATACGGCGTGAAGCTTGTCGGTGCTTTTATAAAAGTGCAGGCAGGCTTATTGTTTGACATAGAGTTAGATGGATGGAATAAATCAAAAAAGGAGCAGTTATGGCAAAAAAGAAATACTATGCGGTCCGTAAAGGAAAAGAAACGGGATTATTTGAAACATGGGACGAATGCAGGGCACAGGTGGACGGTTTTTCCGGTGCGGAATACAAAAGTTTTTCCTCGAAAGAAGAAGCGGACGAATACCTGGGTGATGCGTGCGCAAAAGAGGCGGATTTTGAGGAAAACTGTGTAAAAATCTATGTGGACGGCAGCTATTACAAAGGGGAGTTTTCCTATGGCATGGTGGTTTTACAGGATGGAAAGGAATACACCTTTTCAAAAAAAATAGACAATCCGCTCCTTGCCAGAATGAACAATGTAGCCGGTGAAATCAAGGGGGCGGAAGCCGCCATGCAGTATGCACTGGACAATGAAATAAAAAATCTTGTAATCTATCATGATTACGAAGGAATTGCCAAGTGGTGCAACGGGGCATGGAAAGCAAACCTGCCGGGAACACAGGCATACCGGGACTTTTATAATAAAGCAAAAGAGCATGTAAATATTTCATTTGTAAAGGTTACAGGCCATTCCAATGATAAATACAATGATATGGCGGATGCACTTGCAAAAGAAGCTTTGGGAATTTAGGAGGACAAAGCGGTGAAGGATAATAATAATCTGGAAAAGATCCTGTATTCAAAAACTACTGCGGTAGTGATTAACACTATTTTTGGAATCTTCTTATGGTATATGATAATGATGATATGTTTTTTTTTCAGGGATTCATTTTATTTAGTCCATGACTCCTCTGAAAAAAGGATTATAGCAGGACTTATTTTATTTCATATAGTGTGGATGGCGCTGGCTGTTATATATAATCGAAGCAGGTACCATAAATGCGGAGGAGGCCGTTTTTTCTGGCTGTCAGCAATCCTGCCTGCGGCACTGTTGGGAATAATACTTGGGGGGAATTTCTTTGTGGATTTTTTGTATAGATGGGTTTAGAAAATAAACTGATGCTAAGGGGGGGATGGTATGAAGAATAATCTGGAAAAGATTCTGTATTCAAAGCCTGCTGCGGTAATGATTAATACTATTTTTGGAATCTGTCTGTGGTATACGGCAGTGATGATATGGGCCTACTTCTGTTCGGTTCTCGTCTGGGGGCGTACTCTGCAGTATTTGGTTATGGATATGGATTTTACAAGGTTTGTAGCAGAATTTTTTTTATTTATAATATTGTGGGTGGCGCTGGGTATGAAATACAATCTGAGCAGATACCAGAAACGCGGAGGAGGCCGTTTTTTCTGGCTGTCAACAGCCTTGCCTGCGGCACTGATAGAAATAATATTTTGGGTATGGATATTTTTTTGGAGTTAATATCTTAATTACTTCTAAGCGCCGGAGTCCGGGTAACACTTCAGCCCAGGACTTTGCACTCCGCTGCAAAGTCCGTGATTACACGTAAATTCTGCCAGGAGTGAATCCGGCATAAGAAAACACAAATCACCTTTACCATTCCGGTATAATGTGGTAGAATACGTAAAGAACGCGCATTTTACCATATTTTAGGAAGGAATGGAAAATTTGAAAAACTGGGAAAATAATATACG
>CAYNOE010000238.1:0-4836 GCA_964398745.1 uncultured Lachnobacterium sp. | reverse complement strand
TTGTACATGTCATAACCTCAGTGTATTGTATTTTTTCATTTTTTTTCTGTAAATCTATTATACCCCAGAACTTTGGATAGGAAAAGGCAAAAATAGTTGCAAGCTGATAAAAATATGAATATAATAATAGTTATCATACAGTGTACATTTGAAGATGGAAAGGGTGCAGATGGAAGAAAATCATTTACCAAAGAATGAATTTGTTCGGGAAAAGATTAAGGAAAAGCCGCGGAACCACAAACGTATCTGGCGGCAGGCGGGCATATATGCACTCAATGGCGCGGTATTTGCGCTGGCAATGTCAGTAGTGTTTGTACTGATGATCCCTGCCATCCGGATGAAGTGGGAGGATGCCGGAAGATCCATGGAAAATGATTCGGGACCGGACACAGCGCCGCCGCAGACATCCCAGGCACAGCCGGTCTGGAATGGAACCGAAGAAGGCCCGTTTTCGATTGAAGATTACCAGAGGGTTCAGACGCAGTTATACAGGATCGGAAACCGGTCGAACCGGTCAGTTGTCACGGTTACCAGCGTGGTAAGCGGTACGGACTGGTTTGACCATTCTTATGAGAGGGAGGGGCAGGGCTGCGGAACCATTATTGCGGACCGGGAAGGAAGGTTCTGGATTCTTACCGAAAAAAAGGTAATTAAAAAAGCGTCCAGTATTCATGTGACATTTGTGAATGGCGCGGAGGCTTCGGCAGATCTGGTGAAATATGATGGAAATACCGGACTTGCATTATTATCCGTGGAAAAGACCGAACTGGACAGCGGCATGCTTTCCGATATAGAGGTAATGGAAATTGAAAATTCCGGCATGGTGCATAAAGGCAGTGTGGTGATTGCGCTCGGAAACCCGGCCGGGGTTAATGGGATGATCCTGTCAGGCGTAATCACTGCAACCGGAAATGAAATTTCCGTACCGGACTGCAATTACCATGTCTATAAAACGGATATTGCGGCAAACACGAATGGAAGCGGAATTATCATTAATACAGACGGCAGGCTGGTTGGCATGATGGTGCAGAATCTTGGCGCAGATTCCTCCGGTATGCTGGCCGCCGTGGATTTTACGGAATTAAAGCCGGTTATAGATTTGCTGTCTGCGGGTGCGGATGTGCCGTATTTTGGTGCATATGTTTCTACCGTGAGCAGCCGGATTGCTGAAAAACACGGGATTCCGGAGGGAGTTTATGTCAGGGAGGTTTCCATGGATTCCCCGGCAATGAATGCGGGACTGCAGAGCGGGGATGTAATCCTTTCCGTAAACAAAGAAAAAGTTTCCACGGTGGAACAGTACAATGCCGTTCTTCTGGCGCTTACCCCGAAAGAAACTTATTCGGTTGTAATCATGCGGGAGGGGGCAAAAGGATACAAAAAAATAACCTGCAGGGTAGATGCAGGAGTGCTACAGTAGCATTTATCAAAATAAAAGGAGACAGACATGAAATATATTGATGAACTGCGTGAGGGAGAAAGAATTAACGAAATATATTTATGCAAATTTAAACAGACTGCGCTGACAAAGGCTGGAAAGGTTTATGAAAATGTAATTTTACAGGATAAAACAGGTACAATCGACGCGAAGATATGGGATCCGTCGTCCGGCGGGATTGAGGATTTCGATGCGCTGGATTATGTTTCTGTGACCGGGGATATTACATGTTTCCAGGGAAACCTGCAGATGTCCGTCAAGAGGGCAAGAAAGGCGCAGGAGGGCGAGTATGAGCCGGCAGATTATCTTCCGGTGACAGATAAAGATATGGATGAAATGTATGCTGCATTAATGGGTTATATTGACAGTGTAAAAAATCCATATCTGAACCTGCTGTTACATAAATTTTTTGATGATGACAGTTTTGGTGAAAAATTCAGATTCCATTCCGCGGCCAAAAGCGTGCATCACGGTTTTGTCGGGGGGCTTCTTGAGCATACAGTGGGCGTTACAAAAAACTGTTCCTATTTTGCAGAAAATTATCCGTTTTTAAACCGCGACCTGCTGATTACGGCGGCGATTTTCCATGACATTGGAAAGCTGAAAGAAATCTCGGCTTTTCCGGCAAATGATTATACGGATGCAGGCCAGCTTCTGGGACATATTGTGATCGGAACGGAGTGGGTGTCAGAGGTAATCCATACGATTGACGGTTTTCCGGAGGTGCTCGCCAATGAGTTAAAGCACTGCATCCTTGCCCACCATGGCGAACTGGAATTCGGCTCTCCGAAGAAACCGGCATTAGTGGAAGCGCTGGCACTCAGCTTTGCCGATAATCTGGATGCCAAGATGGAAACGGTAAGGGAAATGCTCGTGCATTTGCCGGAACAGAATCTGGAATGGCAGGGATACAGCAGGCTTCTGGAAAGTAATATTCGCAGAACCAGCAGGTAAGTTGATTTTGGTTAATCAGGCGGGGCAGACGGTATGAAAAAAAATGATTTATTTGAAATGACCATTACCGACATGGGAACGGACGGCGAGGGCATTGGCAGATACGAAGGGATGACTTTTTTTGTAAAGGATGCACTGACTGGTGATACAATTCTTGCCCGTGCCATGAAAATAAAAAAGAATTATGGTTATGCAAGGGTGGAGAAAATGATTAAGCCTTCCCCTGACCGGACAGTGCCTGAATGCCTGCTGCACCAAAAATGCGGCGGCTGCCAGATTCAGGCGCTTTCTTATGCAAAACAGCTGGAATACAAAGAGAACAAGGTGAGGAATGCGCTGATGCGTATTGGCGGCTTTTCAGGGGAAGAGCTTGATGCTGTCATGGAGCCGGTTGTGGGAATGGATACGCCGTTCCGTTACCGCAATAAGGCACAGTTTCCTGTGGGATATGATAAAGAAGGAAATATCGTGGCCGGATTTTATGCCGCAAGAACCCACTGTATTATTCCGGTGGAGGACTGCCTGCTTGGGGTGGAGGAAAATAAGGAGGTACTGGAAGCTGTCAAAACCTGGATGACGGAGTGCAGTATTCCTGCCTATGATGAAAAAACAGGGTCAGGCCTTGTGCGTCATGTCTTAATCCGGTACGGTTTTTCGACAGGGCAGATCATGGTCTGTCTGGTGATTAACGGCACAAAACTTCCTGCGCAGCAGAAGCTGACTGACAGGCTGCAGAACATTCCGGGGATGACTTCGGTTTCATTTAATGTCAATATGGAAAAAACGAATGTGATCCTTGGTAATGAAACAAAGTGTATCCAGGGCCTGCCTTATATTACGGATTCCCTGCATCTTCTGGAGCGCCTGCAGACTTCGGACAAAACCACCCGCCAGGAATTCAGGAAGACGGATACTGCAGTTTCCTACCATATTTCCCCGCAGTCTTTTTACCAGGTCAATCCTCTGCAGACGGAAAAATTGTACAGTATTGCACTGGATTATGCGGGACTGACAGGAGAAGAAGCGGTCTGGGACTTATACTGTGGAATCGGCACCATTTCTTTGTTTTTATCGCAGAAAGCAAAGCAGGTTTACGGCGTGGAAATCGTGCCGCAGGCAGTGGAGGATGCGAAAAATAATGCAAAGCTGAATGGAATAGCGAATGCAGAATTTTTTGTTGGAAAAGCGGAAGAAGTACTGCCCGCATTTTATTCCGGTACCAGCGGGACCGGTACAGAAAGTGCCGTCAAAGCGGATACGAAAACAGCGTATTTACGGGAAACGGATTCCCCAAAAGCTGGCACATGGAACAAAGACATGCGCCATCCTGACGTCATTGTGGTTGATCCGCCGCGGAAAGGCTGCGATGAAGCCTGCCTTGCCACGATGCTTAAGATGCAGCCACAGAGAATTGTATATGTCAGCTGTGATCCCGCCACGCTGGCGCGGGATCTGCGAATACTCTGTGATGGCGGGTACGGGATTGTAAGAGCGCGGTGCGTGGATTTATTTGGGAATAGTGTGCATGTTGAGACGGTTGTCCAATTATCCCTCAAAAAAGATACACCTAGGATAGAAGTCATGATGAAGCCCAATGAAGAAAGTAATTATAAGCCAGTGGAAAAAGGAACCTATCAAAATATCAAAGATTATATACTGGAAAAGTATGGTCTGAAAGTGCATATTCTTTATATTGCACAGATAAAGGATAAATGCGGGTTGGGCAAAGAACGGGCTGGCAATAACTGGGCGAAAAATGAAGATGCAAAAGTACCGAAATGCCCACCTGAAAAAGAAGCAGCTATTATGGATGCATTCAGGCACTTTGGGATGATATAATAATGTTTAAATATGGACAATAGAAACTGAATTCAAGGAGGTTACAAAAGTGAAAGTAGTATCAGTTATTAATTACAAAGGTGGAGTGGGAAAAACTACCATAACTGCTAATTTAGCTTCGGAGATGGTTTGCAGAGGAAAAAAGGTATTGGTAATAGATTTAGACCCACAAACTAATCTTACATTTTCTTATATGAGAGTTGAGGAATGGAGTAAAACGTATGAGAAAGAAAAAACAATAAAATATTGGTTTGACTCAATTATTGATGGAACAAGGCCTGTTCCTTCATTCAAAGAGTTGATTGTCAAAAAAAGTGGTGTTGACTTGATTTGTTCTCATTTAGGATTAATTGATGTTGATATAGAACTGGCGGCTGGTTTATCAGCAGGAACTGAGAGACAACATAGAAATAATTTTGTAAAAACGTATTCATATATAAAGAATGAATTAAATAGACTTAAGGGACAGTATGATATAGTATTATTCGATTGCCCACCTAATTTTAGCATTGTTACAAAAAATGCTTTGATAGCGAGTGATTATTATATTGTTCCTGCGAAGATGGATTATCTCTCAACGCTAGGGATAAATCAGTTAAAGAATC
>CAYNOE010000237.1:0-4855 GCA_964398745.1 uncultured Lachnobacterium sp. | reverse complement strand
AACGGAGGAGGAAGCTCTTCAGGAGGAACCACAAATTCAGGAAACGGAGGAGGAAGCTCTTCGGGAGGAACCACAAATTCAGGAAACGGAGGAGGAAGTGCTTCAGGAGAAACCACAAATTCAGGAAACGGAGGAGGAAGCTCTTCAGGAGGAATCACAAATTCAGGAAACGGGAACGGAATTTCTTCCGGTGAAATCACTTCTCCGGGAGATGGTGCAGGAGATTCTTCCTTAAAAATTGAAATATCCTATTACGTGGTAAATTTTGATAAGAATGGCGGAAAGAATCTCAGCCGTAAGAAAATGACTTTGTTAAAGGATGACAGGCTTGGTATTCTGCCAGAGACAGTTCGGAAAAATTATCAGTTTGCCGGATGGTACACGCAGAAGACAGGTGGTTCAAAGGTGGAGTCTGGTACTGTATTGAATGCTTCCACGACATTGTTTGCCCGTTGGACAAAGCTCAGCAGGCCGTCACGGGTAAAGATTACCTCCGTAAAAGCGGGAAATTCAGGAAAGCTGCAGGTGAAATACAGGAAAGTATCCGGGGTATCCGGTTATGAGATTGTATATTCAACAAGCAGTAAATTTACACCTTCAAAGACGAAAAAGGTTTCTGTAACCGCAGTGAATAAAATACTTACCGGTTTGAAGAAAAACCAGACATACCATATAAAGGTCAGAGCATATAAAGTCGACTCGGCAGGTAACAAAGTGTATGGTAAGTATAGTAAGACCAAAAAGGTAAGCACAAAAAAATAATTACATGGAAGAGCAGGAGAATGAAAATGAAATTAAAGAAAATGAGGGTAATCATTTGTTTTGCGGTGGCATGTGTCAGCATGTATTTAATGCAGGAGGTCTGTTTTGCCGCAGATAACTGGACAATCAGTCAGACGGTAAGCCAGTCAGACTGTGAACAAGGGACTCCCCTGATTTTATCCGTATATCTGGGAGGTTCGGAAGGTTCTCTATCAGTTTCTAAAATCAAAGGGGAACTGGAATATGATACGAGTCTCTTTACCATAACAGGTGTTTCTGCAGCCGGAATGACAGTGGCGGATTCTGATTATGCACAGGGCGTGTTTACTTTAACTGCTGCCGCTGAAAGAACCTTAAAAAAGGGGGATTTGCTGTTTCAGGTGCAGATACAGGTAAAGGATGATTCGGCCATTGGAAAAACAACAATTTGTGTAAACAGTGTCGGTCTGGAAGGAGCCGGAGGAAATACCAGTATTGTAAATGTGGTTCCGTCCTCAGTTAATATCCTGCAGTCAGAGAATCAGAATAATGATGAAGGGGAAACAGAGGAGGAAGAGGAAGAAAAAGACGAAGACGAGCCGGATGATGCCGTAAGTTCAAATGACAGGAAAAAGGACAAGAAAACTTCTACAAAGAAAACTTCTACAAAGAAAACTTCTACAAAGAAAACTTCTGGTTCAGACACGAAAAACAGTGGGCAAAATAATCCGGGGAACCAGAGTACTGTAAAGAAGGGAACAAAAACTCCTTCTAAGGTCTCTTCTGCAAAACAGCTCGACAAAAACTATAAGACGGATGCCGGATTTGGTAATGACTTGTATTTTGTTATTGCATTCATATTTGGAGCATTGGCACTTGTCGGATGCGTTATTTATAAGAAAGTATCCGGGAAATATATCAGGGAATGAATTTATTTGTTTCCTGACTTCAACCAGCCGATGGGACTTCATATGACTCCAGACAACTGTTGGATCAAAATAGCTGACCGTATCCCTGGGACGAATTTGAAGCAAAATATGCCAAGCTGTTCCCAGGTGATACGCTACTGTCTGTCCCGGTAACATCTGACGTGTCTGCGGCAACAAACATACTGCCGATTGATGCGAAAATCACTACCAAAAATGTACAAAATCTCCTGAAAAAATATGATTCGGATGGAGCTTATATTCTGGAGAAACAAAGGAAGGCAGGAAGCGACATTCTTGTCTGGTTTTCAGGCGGCAGTCAAATTCTGGATTTTGTCGTAACAGCAGTTCACGAGGAAACGCATGGATATAGTTTCAACTATGCCAGAAATTTTGGGGAGACGGCATATTTTGTCGGAAATAAGAAAACGATTTACGTGTCGCATACAAAGGTGTTTAAGTCGAAAAAAATGGCATCATCTATTCCCAAAAAGCTTCGAACCTTCAGATATAATACCTATGTTGCGGCCAGGCCGGATGCCGATATATCCTCTAATATAAAGGGCGCATACGGGCTTATGAATGAGTTTATGGCGTACCGGGCCGGAATGAATACGAGCGTTTCTATGTTTTCATATCTCGAATCGCAAAACGCAGACTGGGATTCCTGGCAAACTTATATTGTTTCGTGTGAAAACGGCAGGCAGGCTTATGCAGAATTCAAGTACTATATCCTGCATTATCTGTATTATGCCAAAAAACATTATCCGGATGTTTATAAGGGGATCGTCAATAACAGAGCGTTTTGCAGAACCTATAAGAAACTGGAAAGCAGTTATGCAAAGTTAAATAAAACTTATACAGAAGATTTGGAAAAACTGAAGAACATTCTGGAGAAGCCAGGGTATACGTTAGAAATATCAGATGACGACGTTATGTTTTCAGACGAAGAAGGGGAAACAGGAGTTGGAAGATTTACAGAAGAATATAAAGCCCTGACGGAAGAATGCGGGAAAAAGAAGTATCAGTCCATACATAATGTATTGGTGAAACGAGGAAGTTGACTAATTGAGACGAAAGTTGTCAGTATGCTGAAAATTTGTAGGATTTTCTTATCAAACTGGTAATTTTTGGATATAGTAGGTTATAAGTGGGACAAATATATTTTCTGAACGTAGTAATGTTGGAGGGGGAATGCTTGCTATGAGGGGCATTTTGTATCAAATAGTAATAGTCGAACACCGATAGAAGAAATGGAGGAGCAGGAATGAAAAGAGTAAAGAGGTTATGGGCAGGCATATTAATGGCAGTTATGATTTTTAGTTCGGAGGGAACGGTGATGGCTGCCAGTCAGACATCTGATGAAGCAATAGAAAAGGATGATTTTATTTCATCAGATGGGCAGTATACATATAAACTTACTAATGGTGATGCAATGATTACCGGTTACAGAGGAACCGCTAATAGTCTTTCTGTATCGGATACGATAGATGGGTATCCGGTAACAGACATAGGTTCCTATGCATTTGGCGGCTGTGATACACTGACAGATGTGAAGCTGGGTGAAAATATTACGGGAATAGGTAGTTGTGCATTTGACGGATGTACAAAGCTAGAATCCCTTATCTTGCCAGAGAGTTTGACAGATATGGGGATTTGTATAATAAGGGGGACAAGTGTTAGTAGCATAACAATTCCTAAGAATGTTAGAAATGCGCAATGTACAAAGGATTTTGGAGTACTGTCGGGAGCCGAGAAGCTGAAAAGGGTGGTCTTTGAAAATGGGATGACAAAAATACCTGATTATATCTGTGCAAATAGTATCTACAATCAGTCTGTTTACGGTATCACTATTGCAGAATTGGTGATACCAGGGTCAGTAACTGAAATAGGTCAGTGTGCATTTTGTGGTTGTACCAGTTTGCGGGAAGTAGATATACCAAAGCGGGTATCAAATATAGGTGAACGGGCGTTTTTAGACTGTACAAGCTTGAAACAAGTAACAATGCATTATAACGATGAACTGGTTAATACGGAGACAGAAGGGAGACAGCCATTTCAGGTGATAATTGAAGCCATGGCATTTAGTGGTTGCAGTAGCCTGACAGACGTGAAGCTGAGTGAAAATGTTACGTCAATAGGAGACAGTGCCTTTTTTGGTTGCGCGAAGCTGGAATCCCTTATCCTTCCGGATAGTTTAACAACTATGGGATGTGGTATGATAGAGGGAACATGTATCAGTAGCATAACAATTCCCCAAAATGTTAGAGTTGCTTATTCTGATTATGATTTTGGAGCACTGTCGGGAGCCGAGAAGCTGAAAAGGGTTGTCTTTAAAGACGGAATGACGAGAATCCCTGATTATATTTGTGCATGTAGTCTCCGCCAAGGCTATGAAAGTTCCATTACTGCAGCATTTATCCCCAAAAGTATTACAGAGATAGGTGAGAATGCATTTTATGACTGTGTGAATCTTGTTATATATGGATATGAAGATTCATATGCAAAAACCTATGCGAACGAAAATAATATACCGTTTAAAAATGCCAGTGAATTTGATTTCGGAAACGATAGTGATAACAATCATCATCAAGAATTTAACATGAATATATATCGTGCTAATTTGCTAGTGGATGATAACTATCCAGCGACAAAAGGTCTAAATGATCACATGAGGGAGGATACGCCTAGTGAAATTTTTATTTCAACGGCACAAGAAAAAGAACTTCAATATGCTGTAACATGGAAAGCATTGACAGCTACGTTGGATGTTGCAGGTTCGCCCTCACATTTGGTTGATTTTTCTATGGAAGAAAAAGACTTATATTCAGCAGTTATTTTAGATTTATTGCAAGTTTCGGTGAAGTCTGATGTTGCTTCATCTTGTCAGGATGCAATAAAAGATGCTAAAAATGTTTCGTCAAAAGTAAAATCATGGATGCAGGAAAGCTTTAATTTAGATATGGCCTAAAAAGAAAATTTTAATGCAATGACTAATGAACAGAAAAAAGCACTTATCGCTAAAACAAAGGAGGAGTTTAAAAAACAATATGACAAAGATTTAAGCTCAATGGACAAAACACTTTCAAATTTCAGCAATATTTTAGCAGCTGCGGATTGCATAGAAACCTATTTAGAGGATATAGCTACTATATGTGAACTGGCTAAAATCAGTGATTCCATGAAAG
>CAYNOE010000236.1:2716-4855 GCA_964398745.1 uncultured Lachnobacterium sp. | reverse complement strand
AGCAAATAGACAAGTAGGTTTGCCTGAATGTCAGTGAGACAGTACACTGGTTCATAAGGATAAGTTTTGCAGTATTTATTTTATATTATAACAGACAGTGGCTGATAATAAAACGTTTTCGTTAATCTCAAAAGATTTGTTTTTACTATTGT
Source organism: uncultured Lachnobacterium sp. (assembly GCA_964398745.1). Lineage (GTDB taxonomy): Bacteria > Bacillota > Clostridia > Lachnospirales > Lachnospiraceae > Roseburia. Next base: position 4,703 of record CAYNOE010000236.1, on the reverse strand, counting down.
AAAAAGCAGGAATTTCCCGTAAAATAGACACTGGATGTTAATAATTAAGAAGGAGAAATGTTATGTTAAGTGTATCAAACATATGTATTTTAATCACTATCATCGTTTACCTGGCCGGCGTACTGGCAGTGGGCTTTCATTTTGCAAAGAAAAATGAATCCGCATCGGATTTTTACCTTGGAGGGCGGCAGCTGGGGCCTCTGGTAACGGCAATGAGCGCGGAAGCTTCGGATATGTCGAGCTATCTTTTGATGGGTCTGCCGGGGCTTGCTTATTTATCCGGCGTGGCGGATGTGGGCTGGACGATTATCGGGCTTGCGGCCGGAACTTATCTGAACTGGAGGCTGACCGCAGGAAAGCTGAGACGCTATACGCAGATAACCGGTTCTTTTACGCTGCCGCAGTTTTTTTCCAGACGTTTTCACGATGAGAAAAATATTCTGGCGGCGCTTGCGGCGGTTATCATCATCATCTTTTTTATTCCGTATACAGCGTCCGGTTTTGCGGCATGCGGAAAGCTGTTTTCTTCTTTGTTTGGCGTGGATTATATGGCTGCCATGCTGGTATCGGCAGTTGTGATCGTTGCTTATACGGCGGCGGGAGGATTCCTTGCCGCTTCTGTAACGGATTTTATCCAGAGTATCATTATGACCATTGCGATTCTTGTAGTACTGGTTTTTGCAACGGTATCCGCAGGTGGTATTCATGCCGTGATTGACAATGCAAAGGAACTGCCGGGGTATCTGTCTTTTGCAGGCAGCTATGTGGAGGAAACCAATGCAGCACAGCCGTATGGTTTTTTACATATTATATCCACACTGGCATGGGGGCTTGGCTATTTTGGAATGCCGCATATCCTGCTGCGTTTTATGGCAATTAAGGATGAGAAAAAGCTTGCATTATCCAGAAGGGTGGCTTCGGTCTGGGTGGTGATTGCGATGGCAGTTGCCATGGTGATTGGAATTGTAGGACGCGGATTGAGCGCGGCAGGCGGAATTGAAAAGCTTTCAGGTTCGGACACGGAGACCGTAATTGTAAAAATTGCACATCTGCTTTCTACCTACGGGGTTTTTCCGGCACTGCTTGCAGGCCTGATTCTTGCGGGAATTCTGGCAAGTACAATGTCTACTGCGGATTCCCAGCTTCTGGCTGCGGCATCAAGCGCATCGCAGAATATTTTGCAGGAGGCGCTTGGTTTTAAGCTTTCCAAACGGGCAGGAATGATTGCAGCCCGCGCCACGGTTATTCTGATTGCTATTCTGGGTGTGATTATTGCAAGGGATCCGAACAGTTCGGTATTTGGAATTGTATCCTTCGCATGGGCAGGCTTTGGTGCTGCCTTTGGTCCGGTCGTTATCTGCGCGCTCTTCTGGAAGCGCACCACCTGGCAGGGGGCGCTGGCAGGAATGGTTTCGGGAGGCGCGTCAGTGTTTGTCTGGAAATATCTGATAGCCCCGATGGGCGGGGTATTTGCAATTTATGAACTGCTTCCGGCATTTCTGGTGGGACTGGCGTTTATTATGGCTGTGAGCCTTCTGACAAAAGCGCCTGACCAGAAAATACTGGATGAATTTAAAAAGGCGAGGGGATAGGATTTACATCTGGTGGCGGACGACTTTGTATTCATCCCCGTTGCGGTAATAAGGACATTCCCTGCCGCTTTGCAGGAATCTTGCGAAGTCGTCCTCGTCCATATTGACGGAGCAGTAGTAGCAGTCGTCCTCTTCATCATATTCATTGTAGGCACAAAAATCACAACTGGATGCCATGGGCTCCTCCTTATATAAACTTGTTTAATCCGCTGTCATACGAATAATTGATGGCAGCGAGTTTTTCTATAAGCATATCCGGCTCAACCATATAAGCTTTTGCCAGCTCCGTGACATTCGGGTAATTATCGCGGAGCTGGGTGTTTACAAAGCTTAACAGCATGACCGGGTCATTTGGTAAATTCATGGGCACTCCTTCCGGAAATTAAATCTAACGT
>CAYNOE010000236.1:927-2706 GCA_964398745.1 uncultured Lachnobacterium sp. | reverse complement strand
GGGCATTCTCCTGGTAATGAGACAATGTACTAGCGGACGCATTTGGTTGCGGCTTCCACAAATCCGCGGAACAACGGGTGCGGACGGTTTGGCCGGGATTTTAATTCCGGGTGCGCCTGTGTTGCAATAAACCACGGATGGTCTTTAATCTCTATCATTTCAATGATCCTGCTGTCCGGGGACGTGCCGCAGAGTGACATGCCGTGTTCGCTTAAGGTGGAGCGGTAATCATTGTTTACTTCATAGCGGTGTCTGTGCCGTTCGGAAATTTCCCCCGTGCCATATATTTCATAAGCATGGCTGTCTTTTGCAAGGATGCATGGGTATGCGCCAAGTCTTAAAGTACCGCCGATATCCTCCACACCGTTCTGGTCCGGCATCAGTGCGATGACAGGATGGGTGGTGTTCGGGTCCAGCTCGATACTGTGTGCATCGTTATAGCCGCAGACGTGCCTTGCAAATTCAATGATGGCAACCTGCATGCCGAGACAGAGCCCGAGATACGGAATCCTGTTTTCTCTTGCATACTGTGCGGCAAGGATTTTGCCCTCCACGCCGCGGATGCCGAATCCGCCCGGGACTAAAATACCGTTCACGTCAGAAAGCAGGTCGTTAATATTATCTACATTTAATTCCTCTGAATTCACCCAGCGGATGTTGATGGTGGTGTGTAACGGAATCCCGCCGTGCTTTAATGCCTCGACAACAGAAATATAGGCGTCATGCAGCGCCGTGTATTTTCCAACCAGCGCGATGCAGACCTCGCGGTTCGGGTTGCGCAGGTCATATACCATCTGTTTCCAGTCGGAAAGATCCGGTTCGGGACAATCCAGATGCAGGCATTCGCAGGCAACCTTTGCCAGGTTTTCTTTTTCCATGGCAAGCGGCGCCTCATACAGATACTCCACATCCAGATTCTGCAGGATATGGGTACTTGGGACATTGCAGAACAGGGCAATCTTGTCCTTAAGTCCCTGGTCAAGCGGCTTTTCGGAACGGCAGACGATAATATCCGGCTGGATTCCCATGCCCTGTAATTCCTTTACGCTTGCCTGTGTCGGTTTGGTTTTCAGCTCGTCCGATGCTTTCAGGTACGGAATCAGGGTTACATGGCAGAGGATTGCATTGTCATGCCCCACTTCATGCTGGAACTGGCGGATTGCCTCCAGAAACGGCTGGCTTTCGATATCGCCGACCGTACCGCCTACCTCGATAATTGCAATGTGCATATTGTCCGAGGTGAAGTTCCTATAAAATCTGCTTTTAATTTCGTTGGTAATATGCGGAATAACCTGAACTGTGCCTCCGCCGTAATCACCGCGCCGTTCTTTCTGCAGGACGGACCAGTATACCTTTCCGGTGGTGACATTGGAGTTTTTTGTCAGGCTTTCATCTATAAAACGCTCATAATGTCCGAGGTCAAGATCGGTCTCCGCCCCGTCATCCGTAACGAACACTTCACCGTGCTGGATGGGGTTCATGGTGCCGGGGTCGATATTAATGTATGGATCAAATTTCTGCATGGTGACTTTATAGCCCCGTGCCTTGAGCAGGCGTCCGAGGGATGCAGCAGTAATTCCTTTTCCAAGGCCGGATACGACACCGCCGGTGACAAAGACATATTTAACAGGCATAATTTCCTCCTTAATAACAAAAAAGTTTCTGTAATTTCATGATTTTTATATGATGATAATTTTATAATAACTTAAATATTATACCGCCCCAGCCCAAAATATTCCACACTTTTTTAGAAAAATTTTAGGATAAAAAGGAAAACTT
>CAYNOE010000236.1:0-917 GCA_964398745.1 uncultured Lachnobacterium sp. | reverse complement strand
CAAATTGTTGATTTTAGCATTTCATTTACATATAATAATAGAGATGTTGAAAAAAATAGGAATTCAGGATATAATGTGAATTGTAATTACAAGAGAGTTGTGTTTCAGATACACAGTTGGAGGGCGTATGGACAATCAGACACCAAATAATTTTGGCGGCGGGTATAATAATAATGAATACAACGGAAATTCCGGGCAAAACGGCGGAAATAATGGAAATAACGGAAACGGCGGCAATAACGGGAACAATGGTGGCAAGAGGGACAACAATAACCGTAACGGGCAGGTAATCCTGAGCTTTATCGTTGTTACGCTGGTCGGCTTGTTTCTGGTATCGCTTTTTGCAAGTAAATTTTCACAGATGAGTTCCAGGGAGACTACATACTCCGAATTTCTTGAACAGCTTGATAAAAAAAATGTCAAATCCGTTACATTCAGCAATTATGAAATGGATTATACGCTGGTAAAGGACAAGAAGGCGTATGATGTCATGTACTATACGGGAATTATCAATGATCCCGAACTTATTAAGATTCTGAAAGAAGCAAAAACCTCGGAGGGGAAAAAGATTGAGCTTTCGGCATCGGTGCCGGACAATACTTCCACATGGCTGTTTAATATCTTAAGCTTTATCGTTCCGCTGGTATTAATCTGGATTCTGTTCGGCATGCTGATTAAGCGCATGGGCAACGGTACGATGGGTGTTGGTAAATCCACCGCCAAGGTATACGTCGAAAAATCTACCGGAGTGACCTTCAAGGATGTCGCTGGACAGAATGAAGCGAAAGAATCGCTTCAGGAGGTTGTGGATTTTCTGCATAATCCAAAAAAATACCGCGATATCGGGGCGAAGCTTCCTAAGGGAGCGCTTCTTGTCGGGCCTCCGGGCACCGGTAAGACTCTGCTTGCAAAGGCGG